>DATLTN010000021.1 GCA_035533595.1 Acidimicrobiales bacterium | reverse complement strand
TCGAGCGATCGAGCGGGGACCGCGGTGCCGGCCGCCCGTCTTCCACGGCGCGCCGCCGCGGCGCGCCGCGCGGTGCTGCTCGGGGGCGCGCTCTCCCGACGCGCCGGGATCGGCGGCGGATCGACCGTCGGCGGCCACCTCGGGCTCGCGCTCGAGCCCCGCCTCCTCTCCCGCCTCGGCGCCGGCCGGCGGATCGCCCTCGTGAGCGGCACCAACGGCAAGACGACGACGACGCGCCTCCTCGTCGAGGCGCTCGGCGGCAGCGCTGTGGTCGCCTCCTCGCTCGCGGGGGCGAACATGGCCGCCGGCATCGTGAGTGCGCTCGCGAGCCACCCCGCCCCCCTCGCCGCGCTCGAGGTCGACGAGGGCCACCTGCCTGCGGTCGCCGCGGCACTCGCCCCACAGGTGATCGCGCTCCTCAACCTGAGCCGTGACCAGCTCGACCGCACGAACGAGGTGCGCATGCTCGCCGGGCGCTGGCGGGAGGCGCTCGCCGGCTCCGAGGCGCTCGTGGTGGCGAACGCCGACGACCCGCTCGTCGTCTTCGCCGCCGAGGTCGCGGCGAAGAGGCGCTTCGTCTCGGTCGGGGGTCGCTGGCGGCTCGACGCCCGCCACTGCCCGCACTGCGGCGGCACCGTGGTCTTCGCCGAGGACGGCTCGTGGAGCTGTGCCTGCGGCTTCAGGCGCCCCGAGCCGTACGCGACGCTCGTCGACGACGCGCTCGTGCTCTCGGACGGGAGCACCCATCGCCTCGCGGTCGCCCTCCCGGGCCGCTTCAACCAGGCCAACGCGGCCGTCGCCGCGGTCGCCGCGGAGTGCCTCGGCGTCGCGCTCGACGACGCGCTCGCGGCGATCGGCGGCGTCGAGGAGGTCGCCGGACGCTTCGCCCGTCACCGCTCAGGCGACGTCGACCTCCGGCTGCTGCTCGCGAAGAACCCCGCCGGATGGGCCGAGCTGCTCGAGCTGCTCACCGCCGGGGAGGGCCCGGTCGTGATCGGCATCAACGCCCGCGACGCCGACGGCCACGACCCGTCCTGGCTGTACGACGTCCCCTTCGAGCTGCTCGCCGGGCGCGAAGTGGTGGCGACTGGGGAGCGGGCGCGCGACCTCGCGCTCCGCCTGCTGCACGCCGGCGTCGCGCACCGCACGCTGCACGACCAGGCCGCCGCGCTCGCCGCCCTCGGCGCCGGGCGCGCCGACTACGTCGGCAACTACACGGCCTTCCAGGAGCTGCGCCGGCTGCTCGCCGGTCCATCGCGGCGCGCCGCCGCGTCGGCGCCGCTCGTCGCGGCGCGGCCCGTCGTCGCGCACGGTGCGACGCGCGATTCCGCCGTCCGGGTGGTGGTCGTCCATCCCGAGCTGCTCGGCACCTACGGGGACGGCGGGAACGGCCAGGTGCTCGCCGACCGGGCGCTGTGGCGGGGCCTCGACGTCGAGCTGCTCCTCGCCCCCGCCGGGGAGCCGCTGCCGCGTGGCGAGCTCTACCTCCTCGGCGGCGGCGAGGACGGCCCGCAGGCCCAGGCCGCCGCAGCGTTGCGCTCCGGGGCGCTCGCGAGCGCGGTCGAGGCGGGCGCAGCGGTCTTCGCCGTCTGTGCGGGCTTCCAGATCCTTGGGCACTCCTTCCCCGGCGCGGACGGCGCTCCGGTCACCGGCGTCGGCCTCCTCGACGTCGTCACCGAGCGCGGCACCACCCGCGCCGTCGGCGAGCTCGCCACCGAGGCCGACCTCGGCGGGGTGGCCGTGCGCCTCACCGGCTTCGAGAACCACGCCGGCCACACGACCCTCGGCGAAGGGGTGCGGCCGCTCGGCGTCGTCGGGCACGGGACCGGCAACGGCGCCTCCGGCGTGGACGGCGCGTGGCAGGACAAGGTGCTCGGCAGCTATCTGCACGGACCCGCCCTGGCGCGCAACCCGGCGCTCGCCGACGCCCTCCTCGCCCTCGCGACCGGTGGGGTGCTCGCACCCCTCGACGACGCCGAGGAGGAGGCGCTGCGCGCCGAGCGCTTCGCGGCGCTCGGGCGGCGGGGCCGCGGCGCGCAGAAAAGTGGCCGCGCGCACGGGCGGTAGTCTCGGGTCGTGGACGCCAACGCCCTCGGGCCGGTCGGCCGGATGGCGACGCGCGTCGACCTCGGCGCGAAGGTGCGTGCCTACGTCGCGCTGACCAAGCCGCGCATCATCGAGCTCCTGCTCATCACCACCGTGCCGACGATGTTCGTCGCCGCGGTGCGCGTCCCCTCCGCCCGCCTCGTCCTCGAGACCCTCGTCGGCGGCACGCTCGCGGCGGGCGGCGCGAACGCGATGAACATGGTCTACGACCGCGACATCGACGCGGTGATGAACCGCACCAAGCGGCGCCCCCTCGTCACCGGCGAAGTGACGCCGCGTGCCGCGCTCGTGTTCGCGATCGCGCTCGAGCTCTGCGCCTTCGTCGTGTTCGCGACGACGGTGAACGTCCTCTCGGGGGTGCTCGCGCTCGGCGCGACCGCCTTCTACGTCCTCGTCTACACGATGTGGCTGAAGCGCTCTTCTCGCCAGAACATCGTGATCGGGGGCGCGGCGGGGGCGATGCCGGTGCTCGTCGGCTGGAGCGCCGTCACCGACCACCTCGCGCTCGCGCCGGTGGTGATGTTCGGGATCATCTTCTTGTGGACGCCGCCGCACTTCTGGGCGCTCGCCGTGCGCTACCGCGAGGACTACGCGAGCGCCAACGTGCCGATGCTCCCCGTCGTCGCCGAGCTGCCCTCGGTCGTCCGCCAGATCTGCGGCTACACCCTCGCGCTCTGGCTCTGCTCGCTCGCCCTCGTCCCGGTCGCCCACATGGGCTGGCTCTACGGGGCCGTGGCGGTCGTCGCGGGGGGCGCCTTCTTCTGGAAGGCGCTCTCGCTCCGTCAGGACGCGACCCCGAAGGCGGCGATGGGGATGTTCGGCTACTCGATCACCTACCTCACGGTGCTCTTCGTCGCGATGGGCCTCGACGCCCTCATCCGCCACCCCTGATCCACCGCCCGGCGCGGGCCCGCCGCGTCAGTGGGCCTGGACGAAGCCGCGGATCGACTCGGCCACGAGCTGCACCGCGATCGCCGACAGCAGCAGGCCGAAGATCCGGGTGAGCAGGTGGATCCCGCCCGGGCGCAGCGCCTTCAAGAGCACCGTCGAGAAGCGCAGCGCGACGTAGAGCACGACGAGCACCGCGACGAGGGCGGCGGCGATCGCGACCGCGTCGTGCACGCCGTGCGCCTGGCGGACGAAGACGATCGTCGCCGCGATCGCGCCCGGGCCGGCGATGAGCGGCGTGCCGATCGGCACGAGGGCGATGCTCACCTCCTCGACCTCGGTGTGCTCGCTCGCGCCGCCGCGCAGGAGCTCGAGGGCGACGAGCAGCAGGAGCAGGCCGCCGGCGCCCTGCACCGCGGGGACGGTGATGCCGAGGTAGTCGAGGATCTGCTGGCCGAAGAGGGCGAAGACCGCGATCACGCCGCCGGCGACGGCCACCGCCTCGGCGGCGAGGCGCCGCCGCGCGGCGGAGGTGCGCTCCGCAGTGAGGGCGAGGAAGACGGGGACGGTCCCGAGCGGGTCCATGATCACGAGCAGGGTGACGAAGACCTGGAAGAAGAGCTTGGTGTGGAAGGCGGTCACGGTGACCTCAGCCCAAGGTGGTGACGAAGAAGGCCTCGGCGTGACGCCCCGCCGCCATCCCCGCCTGCTCGGCGTTGCGCGCCGTGGACGAGCGGATCCGCTCGTCCATCGCCGCGGGGTCGGGGAGCTGGCTCTCGTGGCAGTGCAGCGCGGCGAGCTTGGCCTCGAGGTGCTCGGTGACGTCGACGTGATGGTTGGCGAGCGGGTGCGCCATCAGCCAGAGCTCGCCGACGGCGTGCGGCTCGAGGCCGGCGGCGAGCAGCTCGGGGAAGGCGAAGGGGTTGCGGGCATCGGGGTAGACCGCGGCGACGGCGGCCGCGCCGGCCGCGAGGTGGTCGGGGTGGCTCGCCGGCAGGCGGGTGTAGTCCCGCTCGGGGCTCTGACAGAGGACGCGGTCCGGGCGGTGGCGGCGGATCGCGGCCGCGATCTCACGGCGCAGCTCGAGGTCGGCGGCGAGCGAGCCGTCGGGGCGGCCGAGGAACTCGACGGTCTCGACCCCCACCGCCGCCGCGGCGCGGCGCTGCTCCTCGCGGCGGACCGCCGCGAGCTCGGCCCGTCCGAGCGCCCGGTCCGAGCCGCCGGCCTCCCCGTCGGTGCAGACGAGGTAGGCGACCTCGACCCCCACCTCGCGCCAGCGGGCGACCGTCCCCGCGGCGCCGAAGTCGACGTCGTCGGGGTGGGCGGTGACGACGAGGACGCGGGCGACCTCGTTCACGGCGCCTTCTTGAAGTGCATGTCCGAGAAGGTCCGGCCGTCGGGGTTGCGGTGCGGTGGCCGGTCGGGGAGGACGACCGCGGCGGGGAGGTAGCGCCGCGTCCCCGACCAGGGGACGTGCGGGGCGACGAGGAGGTCGGCGAGGCGGTAGGCGAGGTCCTCGTAGTTCACCCGCCAGCCGCGGAAGTGCGGCCAGGCCTCCTCGACGGGGCGCTCGATGACGTAGCCCGCGGCGACGAGCTGCTCGGCCGCCGAGGCGAAGGCCGCGTAGTCGAGCTGCAGGGGGCCGGCGGGGTCGGGGTCGTGGTTGAACTGCCAGCGCAGCGTCTTCGCGATCCGCCGCAGCGCGGAGAAGCCCATCCGCAGGCAGAGGCGCGCCTCGGACGGGGCGGTCGAGGGGAAGAGCGCGAGCTGCAGCGCCGCGGCGTCGAGCACCGCGAGGAGCGAGAGGAGCCAGGAGTAGCCGGCCACCGGCGAGCGGAAGAGAAGGAGCACCGGGTAGGTGCTGTGGCTCTCCGCGAGGTCCGCGGCCCACAGCTCGAAGGAGGCGTAGAAGTCACCGAGCGCGTCGATGGTCGAGACGAGCTGGTGTCGGAGGAGCACCTCCGGCCCCCAGGCGGGGATCCCGGCGCGGCTCTCGGTGAGGGTGACGAGCGACTCACGGCGCGCGAAGGACTGGTAGATCGCCGGCAGGTAGCCGATCTGCAGCGCGATCGTGATCGCCCCGGTGGCCGCCGCGAGCACGACGAGGCCGTCGTTGGAGCGGCCGATCGTGCGCGCCAGGCCGACGCTGAACAGCGACGCCGCCGCCGAGCGCAGCGCGTGCAGGAAGCTCGCGCTCCACGGCGTGAGCATCAGCGCGAGGCCGAGCAGGAAGCTCGCCAGGAAGGCGGCGAGCTGGATGAGGATCGCCGCCGGGCCGGCGATCGCGAGCAGGCCGTCCTTGGCCTCGTAGCTGCGCAGCGGTCGCGCCAGCTGGACGAAGAGCCAGTGCACCCGCCACAGCAGCGCACCCGTCGGCCGCAGGAAGGCCGAACGGCCGCGCGGCAGCACGAAGGTCGCGAGCAGGCTCGCCCAGGTGGCGACGAAGAGGGCGAGGCCGACGGAGAAGCACAGCTGCCGCACCTGCGCATCATCCCAGAGCCCCGCCGCGGGGCTCGGAAGGAGGGCCCGCCCGGCGCCAGGGCCGTCCCCGCCGCTTCCCGCGGAGCGCATCGCCGGCTTCTTGGAGGAGCACCACATGCTCGCGAGCGGCCTCGACACCTTCCCCGGCTGAGGGACGCCGCTCAGGGCTCGCGCGCTGCCCCGCCGATCCCCGACAGCACCGCGAGCGCCTCGTCGGCGCGCTCGACCGGCACGAAGAGGTGGTCGTGGTAGGCGCCGGCGACGACATTGCAGGCGATCCCCCGCGTCGCGAGGACGGTGGCGAGCGCGGCGGTGAGGCCGACCGAGTCGACGGGCGAGTGCACGCCGAGCGAGAGCATCGCGAACGGCGGCCCGCCGACGAGGCCGAGCGCCTGCGCCGCGGCCTCCTCGAGGACGAGCGTCGTCCCCTCCTCCTCGCGCACCATCGCCACCACCGAACCGTCAGAGAGCGGCGCGGCGGTGGCCGCGTCGGCGACGCTCGCGAAGACGAAGCGGCCGGGGCGGCGGCGCGCGTCGAGCGCCCCGAGCAGCCAGTCGAGGTCGTCGGGGTCGCTCAGCTGCGTGCCCTCACGACGGGCCGGCCTCCGCTCAGGCGCGCTCGGTGCTGAAGAGGCCGACCGGGCACGAGACGCCGGTACCTCCGAGGCCGCAGTAGCCGTCGGGGTTCTTCGCCAGGTACTGCTGGTGGTAGTCCTCGGCGAAGTAGAAGGGCCCCGCGGGGGTGATCTCGGTCGCCAGCTCGCCGAAGCCGGCGGCGGCGAGGCGCTCGCCGTAGGCACTGGCCGCGGCGGCCGCGAGCTCTGCCTGCGCGGGTGTCGTGGTGAAGATCGCCGAGCGGTACTGGGTCCCGATGTCGTTGCCCTGGCGCATGAACTGCGTCGGGTCGTGGTGCTCGAAGAACGCCTGCAGGAGGTCGGCGTAAGAGACCTTCGCGGGGTCGAAGGCGACGAGCACGCTCTCGGTGTGGCCGGTCCGCCCGCTGCAGACCTCCTCGTAGGTGGGGTTCTCGGTGTAGCCCCCGGCATAGCCGACGGCCGTCGTGATCACGCCCTCGATCCCCCAGAAGGCGCGCTCGGCGCCCCAGAAGCAGCCGAGCGCGAACTGCGCCGTCTCGGCGCCATCGGGATAGGGGGGGCCGATCGGCGTCCCGAGCACGAAGTGGCGCCCGGGGTCCATGATCGGCTCCGGCCGGCCGGGGAGCGCCGCGCCGGGCTCCACCATCGTCAACTTCTTCGCGAGGAGGTAGCGCATCGCGTGAGACTACGGTCGCTCGCGGCGCGCCCGGCCGCGCTCAGGGCCGCGGCGCGATGGCGTCGATCGCCGCGACGTCGTCCTCGCTGAGGCGCCACGAAGCGGTGGCGGCGTTGGCGCGCACCTGTTCGCCCGAGGTGGCACCGGCGATCACCGAGGCGATCTCCGGCTCGGCGAGCAGACTCGCGAAGGCGAGGTCGAGAACGGTGTGGCCCTTGGACTCGGCGAAGGCAATCAGCTGCTCGACGATCTCCATGTTCTTCTCGTTGGCGACCCGCTGGCGGCGCTCCTCGGCCATGCCGGTGATGCGCGCCCCCTCGGGGAGCTCGGCGCCGCGGCGGTACTTGCCGGTCAGCAGGCCGTTCGCGAGCGGGAAGTACGGGAGGTAGGCGACGCCGGCCTTCTCGCAGAAGGGGAGGACCTCGGCGGCGTCGGCGCGCTCGAGGAGCGAGTAGTGGTTCTGCACGCTCACGAAGCCAGCCGCGCCGGGCTGCACCTCGCCCTCCGCGTCGGCGAGCATCGCGGCGTCGAAGTTCGAGCAGCCGATCTCGAGGACCTTGCCCTCCGCGACGAGCTCGTTCAGCGCGCCGAGGGTCTCGGCGATCGGCGTCTCGGGGTCGGCGCGGTGCAGCTGGTAGAGGTCGATGCGGTCGGTGCCGAGGCGGCGGAGGCTGTCCTCACAGGCGCGCTTCACGTAGTCGGGACGAGCCCCCTTGTGCTCTGGGTCGATCTCCGAGCCGAACTTGCTGGCGATCACCGCCTCGTCACGGCGGGCGCCGAGCGCGCGGCCGAGGAACTCCTCGCTCTTGGTCCCGCCGTAGACGTCGGCGGTGTCGAAGAAGTTGATCCCGGCGTCGAGCGCCGCCTGCACGACCTCCGCGGTGCGGACGTCGTCGATGCGCCCGCCGAAGTTGTTGCAGCCGATCCCGACCACCGAAACCTGCAGTGCGCCGATGCTCCTCGTGTCCATGGCCGTCCTCCGGTCCGCGCCGCCGTCGGGGCGCCAAAAGATGTTTGCACAGCACAACAAAAGACTGATTAGGTTTTCAGCTTATGCCTTCCCACCCCCTCCCGCTCCCGCGGGGGAAGGCGCTGGGACCCCCTGCGAGCAGGGACTTCGCTGCCGACGAGGCGGTCCCCCGCCTCCAGCGGGCGCTCACGCGCGTCGTCCGCCTCACCCGCCCGCGCCTCCACCGCCCCGCCCTCGCCGGCGTCGGCGCCCTGCCGCTCGACCCCGCCGCCTACGCCACCCTGCTCCTGCTCGCGGAGCGCCCGGACTGCCGGCTCACCGAGCTCGCCGCACTCCTCTCGGTCGACGTCTCGACGACGAGCCGCCAGGTGGGCTCCCTCGAGCGGGCCGGCCTCGTCGTCGCCCGCCGCGACGACGTGGACCAGCGCGTGCGCCGCCTCGCCCTCTCCCCCGCGGGGAGCGCGCTCCTCACAGCGGCGCGTTCGGCGCGCGAGGAGGCGCTCTTCGGCTACCTCGCAGGCTGGGAAGCCGTCGACGTCGCTGCGCTCGCCTCCCTCCTCGAGCGCCTCGCCGAGAGCCTCGGGGAGCGCGCCGGCCTCGAGCTCGAGGAGGCGACGTGAGCGAAGCGGCCGCCGTCGTCGAGGGCGAGCACAACGCCTTCTCGCACCGCCAGATCCAGGTGATCTTCACCGGGGTGATGCTCGGCATGCTCCTCGCGGCGATGGACCAGACGATCGTCGCCACGGCGCTGCCGACCATCGCTGGCGACCTCGGCGGCCTCAGCCACCTCTCCTGGGTGATCACCGCCTACCTCCTCGCCTCGACGGTGACCACACCGATCTGGGGGAAGTTCAGCGACCTCTACGGCCGAAAGACCGTCTACCAGACGGCGATCGTGCTCTTCCTCGCCGGTTCGGCGCTCTGCGGCTTCGCGCACTCGATGAACGAGCTCATCGTCTTTCGCGGCCTGCAGGGGATCGGCTCCGGCGGGATCATCTCGGGGGCGATGTCGATCATCGGCGACGTCCTCTCCCCCCGCGAACGGGGCCGCTACCAGGGCTACACGATGAGCGTCTGGTCGTTCGCGAGCATCTCCGGGCCGGCGGTCGGCGGCCTCATCACCGAGCATCTCTCGTGGCGCTGGTGCTTCTACGTGAACCTGCCGATCGGCGCAGTCGCCCTCATCGTGACGAGCGTCGTGTTGAATCTCGACTTCACGCGCGTCCCGCACCGCATCGACTGGGCGGGCGCGGCGCTCCTCGTCGGGGGGATCAGCTCGGTGCTGCTCGTCACGGTCTGGGGCGGCGGCGAGGACGGCTGGCTCTCGCCGACGATCATCGGCCTGCTCTTCGGGGCGGTCGCGCTGATCGCGCTCTTCGTCCGCCAGGAGCAGCGCGCGCCGGAGCCGATCCTGCCGCTCCGGCTGTTCCGCAACCCCACCTTCCGGCAGATGAACGCCACCGGGTTCCTGGTGGCGATGGCGATGTTCGGTACCACCGCCTACCTGCCGCTGTTCCTGCAGACCGTGACGGGCATCCGCCCGACCCTCTCGGGGCTGCTGCTCATGCCGCAGTCCTTCTCCTCCACGATCGCGGGGATCGTCGTCGGCCGCCTCGTCTCGCGCACCGGGCGCTACAAGCGCTACCCCGTCGTCGGGGCCTGTCTCATGCCGACGGGGCTGCTCCTGCTCTCGACGATGAACGAGCACACCCCCGAGCTGCTCGTCGCCGCGTACATGGTCATCCTCGGGACCGGGATGGGGATGATCGTCCCGGTGATGATGATCGGGCTGCAGAACTCGGTGCAGCGCGAGGACCTCGGCACGGCGACCTCCTCGAACATGTTCTTCCGCAACATGGGGGGCTCCTTCGGCGTGGCGCTCTTCGGCTCGGTGCTCACGGCCCGCCTCACCCACTACTTCCCGCTCGTCGTGCCGCGCGCCGCGGCGGCACGCCTGCACCTCAGCGCGAGCCGCATCGCGCTCAGCCCCGCCGCGATCCGCGCCCTGCCGCACGCGCTGCGCGGCGGGCTGATCGACGCCTTCGCCCTCTCGCTGCACGCCGTCTTCCTCGTCGCCGGGCCGGTCGCGCTCGTGACGCTGCCGATCCTGCTGCGCGTGCGCGAGATTCCGCTGCGCTCCGCCGCCTACGTGCGCGACGCGGCGCGCGCCGCGCTCACCGAGGTCGAGGTGGGCGACGGCGACGGGCACCCCGACGACAGCGCGCCCGGGGGTCGGGCGCCGCTGCAGGCCGGAGCGCGCTGAGCGCTCCTCAGAAGCGGCGGCCCCAGTCGGGGTCGAGCTGCACGAGGAAGAGCGCGCAGCGCTCCTCCTCCTCTTCCTCGCCGATCGCCCCCGCGGCCTTGCGCAGCGCGTTCAGCGCCGCGAGGAAGCCGCGGTTCTCCTCGTGCGACCAGCGCACGTAGCCGGTCCCGTGCCAACCCGCGCCGCGCAGCGTGTCGAGGCCGCGGTGGTAGCCGACGCGGGCGTAGGCGTAGGCCTCGGTCTCGTCACGAGCGAGGTCCGAGAGGGCCGCCCAGGCGTCGAGATAGCCGGGGTGCTCCGCGCAGACGAGGGCGACCTCGGCGCGCCGGAGCGAGGCCTCGGCGGCGAGCGCGCGCTCGAGCGCCTCGCGCCACTCGTCGGGGACGGCGGGCAGCACCGTCTCGGGGAGGCCGCTGCTCAGCTGCACGGGGTGCTCGTCGCTCATCGCCAGATCCTCCCCGAATCGGCGGCCCTCCGCCAGTGGCCGCGACCGGCGCTCAGGGGCGCGCGAGCCCGAGTGAGTCGAGGAAGCCGCGCACGAGGGCGTTGAACAGCTCGGGCTCCTCGAGGTTGACGCAGTGGCCGCTTGCCGGGAGGACGGCGAGGCGGGCGTCGGGGAGGTGGCGCCACATGAACAGCCCCGGCTCGACGCAGCCGTCGTCGCCGTCGCCGAAGAGCACGAGCGCCGGCACCTCGGTCGCCTCCAGCTGCTCGCCGAGGGTGAGGATCCCCGGTCGCTTCAGCTGCACCTCGCGGTAGATGTGGGCGGCGGCCGACGGCGAGCGGTCGGCGAGGCGGCGGCCGAGCTCGGCCCAGCCGGCGGGGTCCTTCTCTTTCAGCGGGAGGCGCGTCGGGTCGCCCTCCATGAAGCGGTGCAGGCCCGCCATCCCCTCGTTCTCGATGACGGCGAGCATCGCCTGTGCCTTCTGCTCGAAGCGCTCGCGGTCCGAGCTCCCCGAGCCGCAGCCGGCGATCACGAGGCCGAGGCAGCGCTCGGGGTGCTGGAGGCCGAAGTTGAGCGCCACGTTCCCGCCCATCGAGAGGCCGGCGACGACGGCCCGCTCGATGGCGAGGTGGTCGAGGAGACCGAGCAGGTCGTCGATCATCAGCTGCTGGGAGTAGCCGCCCGCCTCCTCGGGGACAGACGAGGCGGGGTAGCCACGGGCGCTGTAGACGACGTTGCGGTAGTTACGCGAGAAGGCCGAGAGCTGGGGCGCCCAGCTGCGGTAGTCACCGAAGTACTCGTGGCACCAGACGATCGGGGGGCCCTCGCCGACGTCGAGATAGCCGATGCGGACACCGTTGAGCTCTGCGCTCGAGGGGGCGAGCGGCGCGTCTGTCGACATGGCCCGACGCTAACCAGGCCGCGCCCGGCCCGCGTCCGCTCCGCCCGCTCCGCTGCCGAGAGTGACGTCGAGGGCGAGGGTGAGGCAGCGCGCGCCGCCGCCGGCCTTCAGGAACTCGCCGACGTCGACGGTCACGACCTCGAGGCCGATGCCGCCGAGCAGCGTCTCGAGGCGCGGCGTGCAGTGCGCCATCACGATGCGGTCGCCGACGACTACGGAGTTCGCGCAAAAAGCGAGCGCCTCCTCGTCGGTGAGCAGGATCGGCTCGGGCACGAGCCCCTCGACGACCTTCGCCCCGTAGCGGTCGAGGCCGAGCGGCGCGACGAGCGCGTGGCGCTCGTCGAGGGGGCAGAAGACGAGGTCGAGGTGGTAGAGGCGGGGCTCGACGAGCTCGACCGAGCGGACGGCCACCCCGAGGAGGCGGGCGAGCTCGGCGTGGGAGGCGATGTCGGAGCGGCTCCGGTAGCCCGAGAGGAGGACCTCGCCGAAGGGGAGCGCGTCCCCCGCGCCCTCGTGGCGCAGCTCGACGGGGAGCGAGAGGACCTGGTAGCCCCGCTCGCCGAACCACGCGGCGTCGACGGCGGTCTCCCCCTGGCGCTCGGGGTGGCGGAAGTGCGCCGGCACGAAGCGGCGCCCGCTCACCACCCCCGCGTTGGCGGTGAAGACGAGGTCGGGGAGGCCGTCGACGGGAGGCTGCACCTCGATGCTCGCCCCCACGGCGCGCAGCGCCGCGGCGAGGCTCTCCCACTGCTCGGCGGCGCGCGCCGGGTCGGCCTGCACCGCGGTGTGCATCCAGGGGTTGATCTCGTAGAGCACCCCGAAGAAGCGGGGCGGGCACATGAGGAAGCGGTGGCCCCACCCGAGCGGGCTCATCGCGCCGTCGGCACCAGCTCGTCCGCGAGGTCGCGCAGGAACAGGCCGACGTCGGTGACGATCCCGAGCGCCTGGTGGCTCCCCCGGTCGGCGAGCTTGGTGACGACCGCGTGGTTGATGTCGACGCAGTAGGTGAGGACCGAGGCGGGGAGGATGTTGCCGGTCGCGATGGCGTGCAGCGTGGAGGCGAGCATCACCGCCGCACCGACGCCGGCGATCTGCTCGCGCATCGCGTCGGCGGCGGCCACCACGTCGCGCAGCACGTCGGGGAGGGGGCCGTCGTCGCGCAGCGACCCGGCGAGGACGAAGGGGATGCCGAGCTCGACGCAGGTCGCCATCACGCCGCTGCTCAGGTAGCCGCTCTCCACCGCGGCGGCGATCGAGCCGGCGCGGCGGACCTCGTTGATCACCCGCAGGTGGTTGGCGTGGCCGCCCTCGGTCGCGAAGCCGCCACCGAGCGAGTAGCCGAGCGAGGTGCCGAGCACGTTCGACTCGATGTCGTGGGTTGCAAAGCCGTTGCCGGCGAAGAGCAGGTCGACGAAGCCGCCGCGCACCAGCCGCTCCAGGTCGGGACCGGCGCCGGTGTGGATCACCGCCGGGCCGCAGACGAAGAGCAGCCGGCCGCCGGCCCGCTTCGTCGCCGCCAGCTGGCAGGCGACCTCCGCGACGAGCAGCGCCTTCGGCTTCTCCGAGGAAACGTCGGAGTTCATGAACTCGAAGCTCGCGTTGCCCCGCGGCGGCGTCGGCGCGAGCACGCGGATCCCCCGGTGGCCGACGGCGACAGGCTGGCCGGCGCGCACGCGGTGCATCGGGAGGGTGCGGGCCCGCCCCTTGTCGACGACGAGCGCGCAGTCCATCTCGGGGTTCCCCACCTCCACCCAGTGGCCGGCGGCGTGCACCGAGGTCGCGAGGTTGGTCGTCGAGTAGAAGCCGGCCGGGAGGATGCCGTCCGCCGGCGCCGGTGCGAGCTCGACGTCGCCGAGCTCGGCGCGGTTCACGCCGTGCACGTGCAGCTCCTCCAAGAGCCCCGCGAGCGCCGCCTCGTCGCGGGCCGCGACGGTGAAGGTGGCGCGGCTGAGGTCCCTCGAGGAGCGGCCCACCTGCACCTCGAGGTCGAGGTAGTCCGCGCCGGCGGCGAGGATCAGGTCGAGCACCTTCGCGAGGATCAGCGAGTCGATGATGTGGCCGGCGAGCTCGACCCGCTCGTGGGCCGCGAGGTCGCCCGCCGCGAAGGAACCCGCTCCGAGAGCCCCCGAGTCCATCGGCCACCTCCTTCGCCCGCTCCCGACGCTACCAATGGCGGCGCCCCCTCCCGGGGTGGAGATCACCAGGTCGGCAGGCGATTAACCTCTCTGCGCTGGAGCGGGGGCTGGCGAGCGCCCCCGCCGGAGGGCGAGGTGGGACGAGCACGGGAGCGGGGCGGGCGTCGTCGCGGCGCGCGCCCGCTCGGGGTCGGCCCCGGGGGCCCCCGCCGCGAGGAGATCGGCCCCGAGTCGCGGCGGGAGCGACGACGGCGACGGCGCCTCGGGTGGCGCTTCGCGCTCACCCGCCACCCGCTGCGCACCCTCAGCTGCGTGCTGCTCCTCGCGCTCGCTCCGGTGGCCGTCTCCGCGGGCGCGGCCCTGCGCAACCCGGCGCTCGGTCCCTTCGCCGGCGCCCGCCTCGCCGAGTGGGCCCGCGAGCACGGCGGCGGCGGCCTCGTCGACGGGGTCGAGAACTACTGGTACCGCCACCACCCGCCGCCCCTCGGCGGCCGGCCGGCGCGCGGCGCGATCCCGGCGACCCCCGCCGCGGCCCCGGTGCAGCCAGTCGCCTGGCACCTCCCCGAACCGGCGCCGATCACCCCGATCGACTCGCCTGCCCTCGCCGGCGAGGGCCTGTGGCACCCCGCCGGCCGCCTCGTCGCGGGGGTCCCCGCGATCTACGAGGCCTTCCTCCGCCCCGACCCGGTGCACACGAGCCTCGTAGCGGGGGTGGCGTGGATGGACACCAAGCTGCTGCGCGCCGCGCTCTATCCCGGCACCTCCATCCCCGGGGGCGGCCCCTACGCGAACCGCGTCCCGGTGCCGGCCGCCGCCGCGGCGACGCTCGACGCCGCCTTCAACGCCGGCTTCCGTATGAACCAGGCCCAGGGCGGCTACTTCACCGACGGTCGGGCGGTGGTGCCGCTGCGTGACGGCGCGGCCTCCTTCGTCATCGACAAGGACGGCGCGGTGCAGATCGGCTCCTGGGGCGAGGAGGTGGGGATGTCGGCGCAGGTGGCCGCCGTGCGCCAGAACCTCGACCTGCTCGTCGACCACGGCGCGCCGGCGCCCGGCATCGACAACAACGACCAGGCGAAGTGGGGCTTCACCCTCGGCAACTCGATCGATGTCTGGCGCTCGGGGGTGGGCGTCACCTCTGACGGCGCCCTCGTCTACGTCGGCGGCCCCGGCCTCGATATCGTCACCCTCGCCAACCTGCTCGTCGCCGCCGGTGCGGTGCGGGCGATGGAGCTCGACATCAACGTCTACTGGGTGAACTTCTCGACCTACGCGCCCCCGACTGGGGCCAGCCTCGCGACCCCGGCGAACGGCAGCGACCTCCTCGCCTCGATGGACGGCGGCGCCGGCCGCTACTTCCAGTCGAACTGGAACCGCGACTTCTTCACGATGAGCATCGACGCCGCCGCCGCGCCGAAGGCCCCCCTTGCCGCCGGCTGAGACCGGCGGGCGCGTCCTGCTCACCGGCTTCGGGGGCGGGCAGGGGACCGCGGCCGAGCTGCGCCGCCCCGCGAGCCGCGCCGAGCTCGTCGAGCTCGTCGCCGGGCTGGCGGCCGCGGGCAGGCCGATCCTCGCCCGCGGCCTCGGTCGCGCCTACGGCGACGCCGCCTGCTCGGCGGGGGGCGCGGTGCTCGACACCGGCGCGCTCGACCGCCTGCTCGCGCTCGACGCCGCGGCCGCCACGGTGCGCGCCGAGGCGGGCCTCTCCCTCGACGCCCTCCTCCGCGAGAGCCTGCCGGCCGGGCTCTTCGTGCCGGTGACCCCCGGCACCCGGCACGTGAGCCTCGGTGGCGCGGTCGCGGCCGACGTGCACGGGAAGAACCACCACCGCGAGCAGAGCTTCGGCACGCACCTGCGCGCGCTCGAGCTCGTCGGCGCGACAGGGCCGCGGCGCCTCACCCCCGACGAGGACGGCGAGGCCTTCTGGGCGACCGTCGGCGGGATGGGCCTCACTGGCGTCGTCACCGAGGTCGAGATGGAGATGATCCGCGTCGAGAGCGCCTACATGCGCGTCGACACCGACCGCGCCGCGGACCTCGAGGCGGCGATGGCGCTCCTCACCGAGGGGGACGACCGCTACCGCTACAGCGTCGCCTGGGTCGACTGCCTGGCGCGGGGCTCGTCGCTCGGCCGCTCCGTCCTCACCCGGGGCGAGCACGCGCTCGCGAGCGAGCTCTCCGGGCCGCGTGCCGAGGCGCCCCTCGCCTACGAGCCGCGCCGCCCGTTCGCCGTCCCCTTCGCGCCACCGCTCTCGGCGGTGAACGCCCTCTCGGGCCGCGCCCTCAACGCCCTCTGGTATCGCAAGGCGGCGCGCCACGCCGAGGCGGAGATCCAGACGATCGCGAGCTTCTTCTACCCCCTCGACGGCCTCGCCGACTGGAACCTCCTCTACGGGCCGCACGGCTTCACCCAGTACCAGCTCGTCGTGCCCTTCGCGGCCGCGGCGGTCGTCGCGCGGGTGATCGAGACGCTGCAGCGCGAGCACCAGGCCGTCTACCTCGCGGTGCTGAAGCGCTTCGGCCCCGCCGACCCCGCCCCGCTCTCGTTCCCCGAGCCCGGCTGGACCCTCGCCCTCGACCTCGCCCTCGGGCGCCCGGGGCTCGCGCACGCCCTCGACCTCCTCGACGAGCTCGTCCTCGCCGCCGGCGGCCGCGTCTACCTCGCGAAGGACGGCCGGCTCTCCCCCGGGCGCTTCGCCGCGATGTACCCCCGCCTCGGCGAGTGGCGCGAGGCGGCCGCTCGCCTCGACCCGGGCGGCCACTTCGTCTCCGACCTCTCCTCGCGGCTCTCGCTGCGCCACGACCGAACAGGAGCACCATCGTGATCGACGCCACCGGAATGCCCCAGCGCGCCGTCGTGCTCGGCGGGGGCTCGGACCTCGCCCGCTCGCTGCTCACCGCCCTCGCGGCCCGCCGCCTGGAGGCGGTGCTGCTCTGCGGGCGCGACGAGCAGGCGCTCGGCGCCGTCGCCGAGGAGGTGCGCGCCGCCGGGGTGAGGGAGGTGACGACGGCGCACTTCGACGCCCGCGAGGGCGCGGCCGCCGACGCGCTCGCCGCCCTCGCCGCCGAGCGCCTCGGGACGATCGACCTCGTCGTCGTCGCCGCCGGCCTCCTCGGCCACGCCGACCTCGACCGCCTCGACGCCGCCGGCGTCGCCGAGCAGCTGGAGACGAACTTCGTCGGGCCCGCGGCGGCGATGATCGCCTTCGCCAAGGTGCTGCGCGCCCAGGGGAGCGGCGTGATCCTCGTCTACTCCTCGGTCGCGGGGCTGCGCGTCCGCCGCTCGAACTTCCCCTACGGCGCCTCCAAGGCGGGCCTCGACGGCTTCGCGCAGGGCCTCGGCGACGCGCTGCACGGGAGCGGGGTGCGGCTCGTGCTCGTGCGGCCGGGCTTCGTGGAGACGAAGATGACCGCTGGGATGGCCAAGGCGCCGCTCTCCGCGACGGCGGGGCGGGTCACCGCCGACATCGTCGCCGCGCTCGAGGGTGGCCGCAGCGTCGTCACCACCCCGAAGGCCCTCGCGCCGCTGTTCGCGTTGCTGCGGCTGCTCCCCCGCCCGCTCTGGCGGAGGCTCCCCTTCTAGGCCCGGTCAGCCGTCGACGTAGAGCTCGCCGTCCGGGCCGAGGGCGATCGGGATCGAGGGGAGGGGGCTCGTGGAGGGGCCGTTCACGACAGCCCCGGTGCGCGCGTCGTAGACCGAACCGTGGCAGGGGCAAGCGAACTGCTCGGTCGAGCGCTCGAAGTTCACCGTGCAGCCGGCGTGCGTGCACACCGCGGAGAAGGCGACGTAGCTGCCGGCCAAGGGTTGCACCACGTAGGCGGGGATCTGCTGTGCCGGGTCGGTGAAGCTCGCCGCGCCCCTGACGGGGACGTCGCTCGCCTTGCCGATCGCCGTCCCCTTCGGCGCCCGCCCGCCGCCGGTCGTCGTGGTCGGCGCCCGCGACGTGGTCGTCGGGGCGGCGGTGGTATCCGTCGGGCCGCCGGTCGTCGTGGTCGGCGCCCGCGACGTGGTCGTCGGGGCGGCGGTGGTGTCCGTCGGGCCGCCGGTCGTCGTGGTCGGTGGCGCGCTCGTGGTCGTCGGAGCGACCGCCGGGGTCGTCGTCGAGGGGTCGCTCGGGAGGGTCCCGATCGTCGAGGCGCGCCCGGCGGATGCGAAGTGGCGCCCGAGGAGGGCGTCGAGACCTCCCACCACCGCCGCGAGGGCGGCGAGGCCCGCGGTCGCCCCGGCGCGCTGCAGAAAGGCGCGGCGCTCGACCGCCGGCCGGCCGCGGTGCGCGGCCACCTGTCCGGTCGCGGCGCGGCGCGCGAGCAGCGCGTCGAGGGAGAGCTCCCCGGGGCCACCGAGCGCGAGCGGCGTCCAGGCGAAGAGGAAGACGATGTCGGCGCCGTAGTAGTAGGGGCTGTCGTTGAAGCTCACCGTGAGGAAGAAGCTGAGCGCGAGCAGCATCCCGCCGAGCGCCGCAAGGCGGCCGAAGAGGCCGGCGAGGGTGCCGAGGCCGACGGCGATCTCCCCGGCCGAGATCACCACCGCGACGACCGTCGGGGCGTGCAGCGCCGGGTCGAGCAGGTGGTGCAGCGGGCTCGTCGTGATCGAGCCCTGCAGCTGCGCGAAGAACGAGCCCGGCGCGTGGCGGCGGAAGAAGTTCGGGTTCGCGAGCTTCTGCAGCCCGGCGAAGGTGAAGGTGACGCCGAGGAAGGCGCGCAGCACGAGCAGGTTGCCGCCGGGGCGCGCGAGGAGGCCTCTCACCGCGCCCGCCCGCCCGTCGTTGTGCATGTCCTCCGTCTCTCTGCGCGCCGCGGCGCGCGGGTGACACGTTCCGCGGCGCTCGGTCGCCGGGGCGCGCGCCCCCGGCGCGGCCCGGGCGCCGGTCGCTCACTGCCCGAATCGGCGCTCCCGGCGCGCGTAGTCACGGAGCGCCCGCAGGAAGTCGACCTTGCGGAAGGCCGGCCAGTAGGGGTCGACGAAGACGCACTCCGCGTAGGCCGACTGCCAGAGCAAGAAGCCCGAGAGGCGGGCCTCGCCGCTCGTGCGGATCACGAGGTCGGGGTCGGGGAGGTCGGCGGTGTAGAGGTGGGCCGAGAGCGCCGCGGCGTCGATCCCCTCGGCGAGCGCCTCGCCGGAGAGGCCGGTCGCGCTGAGCTCGGTGACGAGCGAGCGGCAGGCGTCGACGATCTCCTGGCGGCCTCCGTAGCCGAGGGCGAGGTTGAAGTGCCAGCCCCCCGGCGCGCACCGCTGCTCGGCCTCCTTGGCCGCCGCGGCGAGGTGGCGGGGCAGGAGGTCGAGGCTGCCGATGATCTGCAGGGAGAAGCCGAGGCGCCGCCCGAGCTCGGGGAGGTGCTGCAGGAGGTCGATGAGGACGGCGAAGTAGGGCTCGAGCTCGTCGGCGGGGCGAGTGAGGTTGTCGATCGACAGCACCCAGGCGGTCACCGCCGGGGCCTGCAGCTGCGCGCACCAGCCGAGGAACTCGCTCAGCTTGGCCATCCCGATCTCGTAGCTCTCGCGGTACTCGAGGAGCCCCTCGGCGCGCGCGTAGCGCCGGTGGCCGTCAAGGATCACGCCGATGTGGCGGGGCAGCACGTCGCGACCGAGGTGACCGGCGATGCGGCGCTCGTAGACGCGATACAGCGGTGCCGACCAGGCCATCTCTCCTCCTCGGGACGAGACGGTAGTCAGCGGCTCCCGGCCGCGGGGCGCGCCGCCGCCCGCAGGGCGGAGAAAATCTCGGCCAGCTCGGGGAGTTGGTAGCGGGCCTGCAGTCCGCTCGGGTTGGGGAGCACCCACAGGCGGGCGGGGCCGAGGCGCTCGGGCTGCTCGCCGATCGCCGCGTGCGCGCCGAAGGCGGCGTTGTAGGCGCCGATGCCGAGGACGGCGACCACCGCCGGCGCGAGCGCGTCGAGCTTGTCGGCGAGCGCCGCGGCGCCCGCCCGCAGCTCGGCGCGGGAGAGCTCGTCGGCGCGGGCGCTCACCCGGTCGACGATGTTGGTGATCCCGAGGCCGACCGTGGGGAGGTGGAGGTCCTCTTCGGGCAGCCACTCCCGCTCGGTGAAGCCCGAGCGGTGGAGGACCGGCCAGAAGCGGTTCCCCGGGCGGGCAAAGTGGTGGCCGACCGCTCCGGAGTACAGGCCCGGGTTGATCCCGCAGAAGACGACGTCGAGGCCGGGGGCGAGGACGTCGGGGACGCAGGCACCGACCGCGGCGGCGAGCTCCTCCCGGCTCGGCCGCGGGCGGGGCGAGGCGCTGCGGCTCAGGGGGCTCTCCCGATGTCCTGGCGGGCGAGGACCTCTCGGTCGACGATCCCGGTCTCGCCGTAGCGGACGACCGAGGCCTCGATGGCGGCGACGATCGCCGCCGGGTCGTCGTCGAGGTCGACCGCCTGCACGTAGGGCTGGCGGGCGGACAAGCCCGTCTGCCAGTAGACCTCGCAGCGGTTGCCCTCGGGGTCGAAGAAGTAGACGCCGACGGCGTTGCCGTGCGAGACGACCATGTCGAGCGGCACCTCGTGCTCCACGAAGCGCCGGTAGTAGCCGGTGACGTCCTCGAGCGAGCCGCAGCGGAACGAGATCTGCTGCACGACGCGCGCCTCGCGCCCGGCGTTGCGCCCGGCGACGAGGAGCAGCTCGTGGTGCTCCTCCTCGGGCTGCGCGGAGAGGAAGACGAGGCCGTTCTCCAGGTCCTCGTCGGTCTTGGTGAGCCCGAGGAGCCCGGTGTAGAACTCGATCTGCGCGCTGAGGTCGCTGCAGTACAGCCCCACGTGGCCGAGGCTCGAGATCGCTGGCATGGGAGACCTCCTCGTTGCGGTGACCCACTCTGGCGCGCCGGCGGCACCGCCGCCATCGCGCTGCCCCGACGAGAGCGCCCAGCCGCTCTACCGTGGCCCATGGACCTCTCCGGGGCGGTCGGCCCGCCCCCCTACCGGCTGCGGGTGAGCGACCGGGCGCGCCACGTCCGTCTGCAGGTCCGTCCCCGCGAGGGCCTCGTCGTCGTCGTCCCCCGGCGCTTTGACCGCTCCCGCCTCCCCGAGCTGCTCGCGGCGCGCGCCGCGTGGATCGCCCGTGCCCTCGAGCGCGTCGGGATCGCGGACGAGGAGGAGGCCCTCCCCCACCACCTCGCGCTGCCCGGCCTCGGAGAGTCCTACGCCGTCGAGTACCTCCCGGCGGGCAGCACCGCCCGCGCCGCGCTCCGCGAGGGGCGCGTGCGGGTCGCCGCGCCGGACGAGGAGGGCGCGGCCGAGGCGCTCCGGCGCTTCGTGACGCGCCGCGCCCGCGTCGGCCTCGCCGCCGAGCTCGCTGCGCTCGCCGCGGCGCGCGGCGCCGAGGTGCAGGCGGTGAGCGTGCGCGCGCAGCGCACCCGCTGGGCGAGCTGCTCCGCCACGGGGCGGGTGAGCCTCAACCGCAACCTCGCCTTCCTGCCGCCGCCGCTCGTCGCCACGGTGCTCCTCCACGAGCTCTGCCACCTCGAGGAGCTGAACCACTCGCCCCGCTTCTGGGCGCTGCTCTCGGCCGCCGTGCCCGAGCTCGACCTGCGGCGCGCGGAGCTCGCCGCCGCCTGGCGCCACGTCCCGCGCTGGGCCCGCTGAACCAAGGCTCAGGCCGCGCCCTCACCGAGGTAGGCGGCGCGCACCCGCTCGTCGGCGAGGAGCGCCGAGGCCTCCCCCTGCATCACGATCGACCCCGTCTCGAGGACGTAGGCGCGGTCCGCGAGGCGCAGCGCCTGGGCGGCGTTCTGCTCGACGAGGAGGATCGTCGTCCCCGCGGCACGGATCTCCTCGATGATCGCGAAGATCCGCTGCACGATGAGCGGGGCGAGCCCCATCGACGGCTCATCGAGGAGCAGGAGCTGCGGCTTGCTCATGAGCGACCGCCCGATGGCGAGCATCTGCTGCTCGCCGCCCGACAGGGTCCCGCCGTCCTGCTTGCGGCGCTCGGCGAGCACCGGGAAGAGCGAGAAGATGCGGTCGAGCTCCTCGCGGGGCACCGCCCCCGGCCCGCTTGTTAGCGTCTGGCCCATGCTCGACGAAGCGGTCCGCGCACTCGCCCAGGGCAAGAACTTTGCCGTCCTCACGACGCTGCTCCCGAGCGGCCAGCCGCAGTCCCAGGTGATGTGGGTGCACGCCGACGACGACGACGTCCTCATCAACACCGAGCTGCACCGGCAGAAGTTCCACAACATCGAGCACGACCCGCGCGCCACGGTGACGATCGTCGACGCCGCCAACCCGTACCACTACGCGGAGGTGCGCGGCAGGGTGACCGAGGTCGTGCGCGGCGAGGCGGCCCGCCGCCACATCGACGAGCTCTCCGAGAAGTACCTCGGTCACCCCTACCAGAACGCGATCCAGTCCGAGCGGGTGATCCTGAAGATCACGCCGGAGCGTCAGCGCACCCAGTAGCCGGCCGCGCGCCGAGAGCAGCCCGGACCGACGGCACCAGCCGCCGCGGCGGCTACGAGAAGTCGTAGAGGCGGGTCGGGTTCTCGACGAGGATGCGGTTCCGCGCCTCCTCGTCGGGCGCGAAGCTCGTGAGCAGGTCGACGAGGTCGCCGTCGTCGGGCACGGCGCGCACGTTCGGGTGCGGCCAGTCGGTGCCCCACAGCGTGCGCTCGGGCGCCGCCGCGATGAGCGCCTGCACGTAGGGGACGACGTCGTCGTAGGGGGGGACCCCGTCCTTGGTGATGCGCTCCGCACCGGAGATCTTCACCCACGCCCGCTCGTCCTTCAGCAGCTCGAGCAGGTACTGGAAGGGCTCCTGCTCGAGGCCCTTGCTCGCGTCGACACGGGCCATGTGGTCGATCAGGTAGGGGACGGGCATCGCGTCGAGCATCGCCGCGTACTGCGGCAGGTCCTTCGCGTCGAAGTGCAGCACGACGTGCCAGTCGAACTTCGCGACCCGCTCGACGATGCGCCAGAACTCGTCCATCTCCGGCGCCCCGCCGAGGTGGGCGACGAAGTTGAACCGGGTGCCGCGCACCCCCGCCTCGTGCAGCTCGGCGAGCTGCGCGTCGGTGAAGGATTCGTCGACCATCGCGACCCCCGCGTAGCGGCCCTTGCCGCGGCGCAGCGCGTCGACCATCGCCGCGTTGTCGAGGCCGTGGCAGCTCGCCTGCACGAAGACGGCGCGCGAGAGGCCGAGGCGCTCCTGCAGTCGCTCGAAGTCCTCGAGGCCCGAGTCGGGCGGCGTGTAGGCGCGGTCGTCGGAGAAGGGGAAGCGCGCCGCGGGGCCGAAGATGTGACAGTGCGCGTCACAGGCGCCGGGCGGCGGGGTGAAGGTGCGCGGGGCGTGCGGGTCCGGGTGGGGCGGCGGGATGGTGCGCTCGAGCTCGGCGGTCATCTCAGTACTCGCGAGGGAAGACGGCGCCGTCGAAGAGCTTTCGGGCGGTGCGCAGGATCCCCGAGCGGGTGACGACGGGCACCGGCCCGCTCGCGTCGAGCTCGATGGCGACGTCGAAGGTGCCGGTCGGGTGCTCGACGACGAGCACCCCGCCGTGGTCGCCGGGGGTGAGCACGCTCGCCGCCGGCGACTCTGCCATGAAGGCCGCGGTGGCGACCGAGACCGCGCCGAGGACGCCAATTGCGTCGTGGCAGCGGTGGGGGATGAAGGTGCGCGTGCTGAACGAGCCGCCCTCGACCGCCGGCGCGACCATCGTGAGCTTGGGGACCGAGGTCTTCGCCACGTCGCCGAGGTTCATGAGCGGCCCCGCCTCGAGGCGGATCTGCTCGAGGAGCTTGCGCAGCGGGGCGTTCGCCTCGAGCTCGACGGGGGCCTCGTAGCCGGTGATCCCGACGTCCTCGGCGCGCATCACGATCACCGGCATGCCGTTGTCGATGCAGGTCACCGCGATGCCACTGAACTTGTCGACGACGTTGCCGGTGGGCAGCAGCGCGCCGCAGCTCGCACCGGCGGTGGCCTCGAAGTCGATGCGGATCTCCGCTGCGGTGCCGGGGACCCCGGCGATCGCCGCGTCACCATCGTAGACCGGCTCGCCGTCGCGCACCGGGAAGGTCGCCGTCGCGATCGAGTCGGTGTTCAGCATGCGGATGCGCACCTGCGCCTCACCGTCCGAGAACGAGAGCAGGCCGCGCTCGAGGGCGAAGGGGGCGACGCCGGCGAGGATGTTGCCGCAGTTCTGCTGATCGGTGACGAAGGCCTCGTCGACGCCGGTCTGGAGGAAGAGGTAGTCGATGTCCGCCTCGGCGTCGGGCGACTTGCTGATCACCGCGACCTTGCTCGTGAGGGGGTGCGCGCCGCCGATGCCATCGATCTGGCGGGGGTCTGGGGACCCCATCAGCCTGAGCAGCAGGTCGTCGCGGACGTCAGGGTCATCGGGGAGGTCCTCCGCCAGGAAGTAGGCGCCCTTGGAGGTCCCACCCCGCATCATCATGCAGCGGAGTCCGGCCATCCCCGGAGTATGCCCCACCAGTGGTGGAGGTGTCGACGCCCGCGCGGACTACGGCGCCGCGGTGCAGCCGGGGCCGCTCGCCGTCTGCCCGCCGCCGTCGGCGATGCCGTACGGGCCGAAGGCGCCGACGACGTGGCCACAACTGCTCTGCGGCACCGGGAGGGCACGGTGCTCGAGGTTGTAGCTGCCGAAGACCGCGGCACCGGCGGCGATCGCCGCGGCGACGAGCAGGGCCCGGCGATGGACGGCCGGCCGCAGCGTCGGGGTGTGGGGGCGCCCCGCTTCGGGGAGGACGAAGACATGTGACATTGGGGCCCCCTCGCTCGGTCACCCCCGCGGCGCCCTCTCTGGGGCCGCTGCGGGAGCACCGTCCAACTGCCCGTTTCCCACTTCCTCCTGAATGTATGTGCGGCGCGTTAATTACCTTGCTACGGCATTTTCTCGCCATTTCGCGGCATGACGATGACCTTCAGTGGCAGACGACGCACTCCCCCGGTGCCGAGAGGGCGCGTCCTTGCACGAGGTCGCGTGAGACCCCGTGACGAGGTCTGCCCGAAAGGGCGGGAGGGCTGCGCCGGCGTGACGCGGTCACACGTTGCGGCCGAGCACCCCGCCGATGATCCCGCCGAGGCCACCGCCGACGGCCGCGTCCGTCCCGACCTCGCCACCGAGGTAGGGCGAGAGGGAGTGCGCGAGGATCGGCAGCGGCATGCTCTGCAGCCAGATCGTCCCAGGGCCGGTGAGGGCGACGAGGTGATAGCCGTCGCCGCCGAAGAGCTTGTTGGCGATCCCCGGGACACGCGTGATCTGGAACGAGACCGAGTCCTGGAAGACGCCGACGTGGCCGGGGTGGACGAGGAGGGACTGTCCGGCGGCGAGGTCGTAGCTGATGATCTCGCCGGCGAGCTCGACCCAGGCGGTGCCGTTGCCCTCGAGGCGCTCGAGCACGAAGCCGTCCCCGCCCCACAGCCCGCCGCGGAAGCTCTGCTGCAGCCCGACCGTCGGGGTGATCCCCGAGGTCCCGCAGAGCCACCCGTGGCGGTGCACCAGGTAGCCGCCCTGCGCGTTGATCTCGACGGGGAAGATCCGCCCCGGCATCTTCGCCGCGAAGCTCACCGAGCCCTGCCCGCCCGTCGAGCGGTAGCGGGTGAGGAAGAGCCCCCCGCCGCCCGCCATCCGCTTCAGCCCGGCCATCAGGCCGCCGCCGCCACCGGTGTTCGCCGTCTGGCTCATCTCGATGTTCGTCGTCATCCACGAGAGCTCGCCGTGGGTGGAGATCACCTCTTCGCCGGCGTCGAGGGTGACCTCGAGCACCGGCAGGGTCGTCCCTTTGATCTCTGCGTTCACGACTGCCTCCCTCCGGGCGGGGCCGCACGCCCCACCTCGGGCTCGACCCTGATTCCAACAGAACGCCACCCGGGGTAGCAAGGGGCTGCGCCGCCCGCCCCGGCTGGCGGAGGCGGGTGCCATGGGGGATGCTTTTCGCGGTGAGCACCTCGACGAGCGGTATGGCGCCGGCCCCGCTCGCGACGGGCCGGGGCGCCCGCTGGGCCCACGAGGACGGCTTCGACGCGGCGATGCGCCGGCTGCTGCGCGTCCCCGAGGTACGGCGCCGGGTGCGCGGCGAGGCCGTCTACCGGACCTTCAGCACCGGGATGGTGCTCTCGGGGCTGCGCTGCCTGCTGACCTACGTCTTCCTCCCGGTGGTGAGCCCGGCCCTCGGCCTCGCGACCGGTGCCGGCCCCTGGATCGGAGTCCCGCTCTCGCTCGTCGCGCTCGTCTTCGACGTGATCGGCGTGCGCCGCTTCTGGCTCGCCGACCACCGCTACCGGCGGCCGATGACCGCCGTCTACCTCGCGGTGATGGCGCTCGTGACGAGCCTGCTCGTCGTCGACCTCGTCCACCTCGCCCACTGAGCAGCGCGACGGCGAAGGGCCGCCGGCGAGCGATCGATCGTCGGACCCACCTGGGAGGCCGCGCTCGCCCAGTGGCGGAGTCAGGCCTTCTTCTCGACGTGGCCGCCGAACTCGGCGCGCATCGCGGAGAGGATCTTGTCGGTGAAGTCGCCGCTCCCCTGTGACTCGAAGCGCTGGTAGAGGGCGGCGGTGATCACCGACGCGGGGACGCCCGTCTCGACCGCCGCCTGCACGGTCCAGCGCCCCTCGCCCGAGTCCGAGACGCGCCCGGCGAAGTCGTCGAGCTGCGGCGACTTGGCGAAGGCGTCGGCGATGAGGTCGACGAGCCAGGAGCCGACCACCGAGCCGCGCCGCCACACCTCGGCCACCTCGGCGACGTCGATCTCGTAGCGGTAGGCCTCGGGGTCGCGCAGCGGTGCCGTCTCCGCGTCGGCCTCGCGGCTCGAGAGGCCGATGTCGGCGTGGCGGATCACCGAGAGGCCCTCGGCGATCGCGGCCATCATCCCGTACTCGATCCCGTTGTGGACCATCTTCACGAAGTGGCCGGCGCCGGCCGGACCGCAGCGGAGGTAGCCGTCGGGAGCGGTGCCGTCGGTGCGCGTGCGGCTCGGCGTCGGCTCCGCGCTCCCCACGCCCGGGGCGATCGTCCTGAAGAGCGGGTCGAGGCGCGTGACGACGGCCTCCTCGCCGCCGATCATCAGGCAGTAGCCGCGCTCGAGACCCCACACGCCACCGCTCGTCCCGCAGTCGACGTAGTGGATGCCCGTCGGGAGCAGCTGCGCGGCGCGGGCGATGTCGTCGCGGTAGTAGGAGTTGCCGCCGTCGATGATCACGTCGTCGGCCGCCATCAGCCCCTGCAGCTCGTCAACGGTGCGCTGCACGATCGCCGCGGGGAGCATCACCCAGACGGCACGCGGCGTCTCCAGCGCGGCGACGAACTCGGCGAGGCTCGAGGTGCCGACCGCCCCCTCTCCGGCGAGCTCCTTCACCGCGGCGGCGTTCACGTCGTAGACGACGCAGCGGTGGCCGTCACGCAGCAGCCGACGGACGAGGTTGGCCCCCATCCGCCCGAGGCCGATCATGCCGAGCTGCATTGGGTGGTCGGTTGCCATCGTGGGTCTCCTCTTGCTCGGTCGCGAGCCCCAGGTGGGGCCCGGTGCGGGTCAGTCCTTGAGGGCGCGGTAGCGGCGGATCAGCGCGTTGGTCGACGAGTCGTGGGCGAGCGGGGGCTCGTCGACGGCGGTGAGCTCGGGGATGATGCGCGCCGCGAGCACCTTCCCGAGCTCGACCCCCCACTGGTCGAAGGAGTCCACGCCGAAGATCGTCCCCTGGACGAAGACGCTGTGCTCGTAGAGGGCGACGAGCGCGCCGAGCAGGCGCGGCGTGAGGCGCTCGGCGAGCAGCACGTTGGTCGGCCGGTTGCCCTCCATCACCTTGTGGGGGACGACCGCGTCAGGGGTGCCGTCGGCGCGCACCTCCTCCTCGGTGCGCCCGAAGGCGAGCGCCTCGGCCTGCGCGAAGACGTTCGACTGGAGGATGTCCTGGTGCTCGCCGAGCGGGTTCAGGCTGTTCGCGAAGCCGATCAGGTCGACGGGGATGAGCTTGGTCCCCTGGTGGATCAGTTGGTAGAAGCTGTGCTGCCCGTTGGTGCCGGGCTCCCCCCAGTAGACGGCGCCTGTCTCGCCCTCGACCGGCTCTCCGCTCAGCGTGACGTGCTTGCCGTTGGACTCCATCGCCAGCTGCTGGAGGTAGGCGGGGAAGCGCTTCAGGTACTGCTCGTAGGGCATCACCCCCTGGGTCTGGGCACCGAAGAAGTCGCCGTACCAGACCGCCAGCAGGCCGAGGAGCACCGGCAGGTTCTCGGCCGCCGGGGCGCTGCGGAAGTGCTCGTCCATCTCGTGAAAGCCGGCGAGCAGCTCGCGGAAGTGCTCGGTGCCGATGGCGACCATCGTCGAGAGGCCGATCGCCGAGTCCATGGAGTAGCGCCCGCCGACCCAGTCCCAGAAGCCGAACATGTTCGCCGCGTCGATGCCGAAGGCGGTGACGCCCTCGGTGTTCGTCGAGAGCGCGACGAAGTGGGAGGCCACCGCGTGTTCGTCGCCGAGCGCGCCGACGACCCAGTCGCGCGCCGAGCGGGCGTTGGTGAGGGTCTCGAGGGTGGTGAAGGTCTTCGAGGAGATGATGAAGAGGGTCTCCGCGGGATCGAGGTCGCGCGTCGCCTCGACGAAATCCGTGGCGTCGACGTTGGAGACGAAGCGGAAGGTGAGCTCGCGCGCCGAGTAGTGGCGGAGGGCCTCGTAGGCCATCACCGGGCCGAGGTCAGAGCCGCCGATGCCGACGTTCACGAGGTTGCGGATCGGCCTTCCGGTGAATCCCTTCCACTCACCGGCGCGCACCGAGGCGGCGAAGCGGGCCATGCGGCCGAGGACCTCGTGGACCTCGTGGACGACGTCCACGCCGTCGACGACGAGGCTCGCCCCTTCGGGCATGCGCAGCGCGACGTGCAGCACGGAGCGGTGCTCGGAGACGTTGATCCGCTCGCCACGGAACATCGCCTCCCGGCGCTCGGCGACGCCGCACTCCTCGGCGAGCGCGAGGAGCAGCCCTAGGGTCTCGTCGGTGACGCGGTTCTTCGAGTAGTCGAGATACAGCCCGGCGGCCGTGGCGGTGAGGCGCTCGCCCCGTCCCGGGTCCTCGGCGAAGAGCTCGCGCAGATGGCGGCCCGCTATCTGGCGGTGGTGCTGCTCGAGCGCACGCCACGCCGGGCGTTCCCGGAGCCCGCTGCTCGCCATCGTTCACCTCGTTCGCCGAAGGGGGCCCTCGCCTGCATCGTGCCACGGGCGGTGGCGCGGGGCCGAGCGGCCCCCGGGCCAGCCGTCAGAGGTCGAGGACGAGGCGCTCGGAGCGGGCCCGCCCGACGCAGACCATCATCACCTGGCCCAGTGCCCGCTCCTCGGGCGAGAGGACGCCGTCCCGGTGGTCAGGGAGGCCGGCGAGGACGCGGGTGGCACAGCTCCCGCAGGTGCCCATCCCGCACGACGAGGGGGCGTCCGGCAGCACGTCGCGGATCACCGAGAGGAGCGTGCGGTGTGCGGGCACCTCGAGGACGAGGCCGCTCCGGGCCAGCTCGACCGAGAAGGGCGCGGCGTCGGGGATGCTCACCGTCGTCGCCTCCCCCGCACCCGCCCACGGTACCGAGCGCGAGCGGGGAGGAGCACCCGACTCGGTGTAGAACTCGGGGATGACCGAGGGTGAAGACACCAACGCCGATCTCTGGAAGTCCGACGCCGTCGTCGCGAACTGGGCCGCCCAGGTGGGCGACCGCGAGGCGCGTCGCCGTGCGCAGTGGGAGCTGATGGCCCAGCTCCTCCCCTATCGCGAGGACGAGGACTTCACCTTCCTCGACCTCGGGGCCGGGATGGGCGCTGCCGCGCAGGTGCTCCTCGAGTGCTACCCGCACGCGCACGCCGTGCTCGGGGAGTACTCGCCGCCGATGATCGCCGCGGGCACCGAGGCGATGGCGCGCTTCGGTGAGCGCGCCCGCTACGTCGAGTTCGACATGGGCGGCGCGCCCTGGCCCGAGGAGATCCCCACCGCTCTCGACGCGGTGGTCACCTCGCAGTGCGTCCACCACCTCTCCGACGAGCGCAAGGCCAGCCTCTTCGCCGAGCTCTTCGCCCGCCTCGCCCCCGGCGGCTGGTACCTCAACTACGACCCCGTGACCTCTGACGACCCCGTCGTCGACGCGGCCTGGCAGCGGGCCAACGAGCGCCAGGACCCCGAGGCGGCGGAGAAGGCCCGGCACCTCAGCCCCGAGGCGCAGGCCCGCCACGAGAACCACGTCCGCTACATGATCCCGCTCGAGCCCCAGCTCGGCTACCTGCGCGAGGCCGGCTTCGAGGCCGTCGACGTCTACTGGAAACACCTCGACTACGTGATCTACGGCGGGCGGCGGCCGGCGTGAGCCGCGCCGCGGGCAGTCGGGGCTGAGGTGGCCGCAGCGGGGCGCGTCGCCCTCGTCACCGGCGCTGGCTCCGGCGTCGGCCGCGCCGCCGCAGAGGCGCTCGCAGCCGACGGCTACGCCCTCGTGCTCGCCGGCCGACGCCTCGAGCCGCTCGAGGAGTGCGCCGCCGCGCTCGGCGGCGCCGCGGCGCTCGCGCACCCCTGCGACGTCGGCGACCCCGAGCAGGTGGCGGCGCTGTTCGCCGCCACGACGGCCAACTTCGGCCGCCTCGACCTGCTCTTCAACAACGCCGGCATCGGCGCGCCGGCCGTCCCCCTCGAGGAGCTCACCTACGAGCAGTGGTCGGCGGTCGTCGCCACCAACCTCACGGGGGCCTTCCTCTGCACCCAGCACGCCTTCCGGATCATGCGCGACCAGCAGCCGCAGGGTGGCCGGATCATCAACAACGGCTCGATCTCGGCCCACGTCCCGCGACCGCACTCCGCCCCCTACACGGCGACCAAGCACGCGATCACCGGCCTCACGCGCTCGACCTCGCTCGACGGCCGCCGCTACCACATCGCCTGCGGCCAGATCGACATCGGCAACGCGGCGACGGAGATGACGGCGCGCATGGCCGGCGGCATCGCCCAGGCCGACGGCTCGGTGCGCGTCGAGGCGACCTTCGACGTCGCGCACGTCGGCGCGGCGATCTCCTACATGGCGGGCCTCCCGCTCGGGGCGAACGTGCAGTTCCTCACGGTGATGGCGACCGAGATGCCCTTCATCGGCCGCGGCTGAGGGCCGGCGCGGACAGGCCGCAGTTCACCACGGCGGCTCGGCGGGGCGCTCCCGGATGAGGGCGACACCGAGGAGGGCGGCGAGGCCGCGCAGGTCGAAGCCCTCCTTGCGCGTCCGCAGGTCGAAGTAGATGACGACGATCACCGAGGCGAGGAAGGGCATCGTCAGCACGCCGGTGATCGAGCCGACGATCGTCGAGAGCAGCACCTTGGCGGTGTATACGGCGTTCGCCTCGCCCGTCACCCGCAGCAGGATGCCGCTCACGAAGGCGGTGATGATCCCGAGCGCGACCGTGGCGAGCAGGTAGGTGCCGAAGGTCGGCCACCAGCGGCCGCGCACGAGCTCGTGTGAGCGGCGCAGCGGCGTGAGGCCGGCCCCGCCCTCGAGGAGGACCACCGGGAGCACCACGAGCCAGGAGATCCACAGGTAGATGCCGGGAAGCACGACGATGAGGCCGATCGTCGACACGACGTAGACGACGACGATCACCCGCAGCAGATCGCCGGTGCGGCTCCACGCGAACTCGAGCGCGTCCTGCCAGGAGACCTCCTCGTCGAGGAAGCCGGCCGCGACCGGCTTCAGACAGGCTGCGCTCGCCAGCTGCGCGGCGAGGCCGCCGAGGACCGAGGGGCCGAGGGAGGCGGCGAGCGCGCCCCACCCGTGGACGGTCGTGCCGTGCCGGGCGGGGTCCACCGAGAGCTGCAGGAGGGCGGAGAAGAGCTGCAGCGGCACGACGATGAGCGCCACGACGCCCATCAGGGTGAGGTAGCGGCTCCGGCAGAGGCGGAGGGCGGTGTCGAGGATCTCCCCCGGCCGTCGTGGGCGGAGCTCGGTCACCGCCATCGTCGCTCCCGCACGCACGCGAACCTACGGGGCCGCCGGACGCTGCGCCACGACCCGGCCCCGGCGCCTGCGAGCGGGCCGCACCACCGGGCGGGACGCCCCGTCCGAGGTCGCCGCGAACTACTCGAGCGGCTCCTCGTCGAGCACCGGGAGGGTGACCTCGACGAGGGTGCCCCCTTCGGCGCGGGCTGCGGCAACGGCGCGCCCCCCGTGCGCGGCGACGATCGAGGCGACGATCGCAAGGCCGAGACCGGCGCCCCCCGTGGTCCGCGAGCGCGAAGGGTCGGCGCGGAAGAAGCGCTCGAAGACAAGCGGTGCCTCCTCCGGGCTGATCCCCGGCCCATCGTCGGCGACCCCGATCACCGCTTCGGCTCCCACCCGACGCACGGTGAGCGTCGCCGCGGTCCCCGGTGGCGTGTGCGCGCGCACGTTGGCGAGGAGGTTGTCGATCACGCGCCGCAGGGCGGCGCGGTCGCCGAGCGCCTCGACCGGCCCGTCGGCGACGACGGCGACCGGCCACTCGGAGCCGACCGTGCGGGCCGTCTCGGCCGCCTCGACGGCGAGGCCGACGAGCTCGACCGGCTCGGGGCCGAGGAGGTGGTGCTCGTCGAAGCGCGCGAGCGTGAGGAGGTCCTCGACGAGCTTGGCCATGCGCGCCGACTCCTTCGCGATGCCGCCCATCACCCGCTCGAGGTCCTCGGGGCGCGACGAGGCGCCGCGCCCGAACAGCTCCGCGTAGGCGGCGACCGCGGCGATCGGCGTGCGCAGCTCGTGGGAGGCGTCGCCGACGAAGCGACGCAGGCGGTGCTCGGACGCACGGAGCTCGTCGACCGTCTCCTCGATGCGCCCGAGCATCACGTTGAGTGCCGAGGCGACGTGGCCGACCTCGCTGCGAGGGTTGCTGTTCGGCACCCGGTGCATGAGGTCGCCCACCGCGATCGCCTCGGCGGTTCGCTCCATGTCCCGCAGCGGCCGCAGGCCGACACGCACCGACCACAGGCCGAGGAGCGCGGCCGTGAGGAGGGCGCCCGCGGTCACCGCGATCTCGACCCACAGCAGCTGGGAGAGGGTGTCGCCGAGGTCGCCGAGCGGCGCGGCGACGACGAGCGCGCCGCCGTCCGGCAGCGGCGAGACGCGCACCCGGAACGAGGGGCCGTTGCCGGCCGACGGGGGCGCGCTGAACAACAGGCCCGCCCCGCCGCCGGGCAGGGCGCGCGCCCTCGTCACGAGGTTGGCGGGGAGCAGCGGGCTGGCGCTCACCGAGCCGCCGGGCTGGTGGGCCGAGCAGCGGTCGGCACCGCCGCCGGCGACGCTGCCACGCGCTGTCAGCACCTCGATGAACTGGCCGGGCGCGGCGTTGAGCGCCAGCTCGCAGAGCTGGCCCGCCCGGGCGCCCCCCGGTGGGCGGTTGACCCCCAGCGGGGGCTGGTCCGGCCCCGGGCCCGGGCGGCCGCGCGCGAGGGCCCTCGCGATCGGGGCGTTCGCGTGCACGAGGGCGTCGTCGACCTGGTGGACGAGGTAGCTGCGGAGTGAGGCGTAGACGGCGACGTCGGCGAGGACGAGGGCGACGAGGGTCACCGCTGCGACGGCGAGGAGGAGGCGGGCCCGGAGCGAGAGCGCCCGGATCACTGCGCCTCGCGCATCACGTACCCGACGAGTCGGATGGTGTGGATCAGCGGGGGGCCGAGGGCGTCCAGCTTGCGGCGCAGATAGCGGACGTAGGTCTCGACGATGTTCAGGTTGCCACCGAAGTCGTAGTGCCAGACGTGATCGACGATCTGGTCCTTGGAGAGCACCCGCCGGGGGTTGAGGAGGAAGAGGCGCAGCAGGTTGAACTCGGTCGCGGTGAGCTGCACGGGCATCGCCGCGCGCCACACCTCGTGGCTCTCCTCGTCCATCACGAGATCGGCGAAGCGCAGGCGACGGTCCTCCTCCGGGCCGCTCCGCCGGCGGAGGATCGCGCGTGCGCGGGCGACGATCTCGAGGAGCGAGAAGGGCTTCGCGACGTAGTCGTCACCGCCGATGCTGAGCCCGGCGATGCGGTCCTCGACCTCGGCCTTGGCCGTGAGGAAGAGCACCGGCACGTCGAGGCCGTCGCCACGCAGCCGCCGCGTCACCTCGAGACCGTCGAGGTCGGGGAGCATCACGTCGAGGACGATGAGGTCGAAGGCCTCGCTCTGGGCCTTGGCGAGCGCGGCGCGCCCGGAGCTCGCGACCTCCACCTCGAAGCCCTCGTAACGCAGCACCGTCGCCACCGAATCGACGATCGAGGGTTCGTCGTCGACGACGAGGATCCTTGCCTCCGGCCCGACAGCCCCCATCGCGTGCTCCTCTCGCATGCGGACCATCGTCGCCGCGCCGACGGGCGTTGCGCTGACAGCCGGCTGAACGCCGGCTGAGAGGCCTCCCCCGGTGGCGCGGAGGATGATGGGGGATGCCTCTCGCGCTGCGGCCACCCGATGCCGGCCGCTCGGCGAGCGGGGCCGACGGGCGGCGGCCGTGACGGTGCTCGCCGCGCCCGACAAGTTCAAGGGCACCGCGGCGGCCGCGGCGATCGCCGGCGCGATCGTCGCCGGGGCGCGCGCAGCGGGGCGTGAGGGGCGCGCGCTCCCCCTCGCCGACGGTGGCGAGGGGACGCTCGAGGCCTTCGGCGGCGCGAACCGGACGAGCACCGTGACCGGGCCGCTCGGGCGACCAGTCGCCGCCCGCTGGAGGCTCGACGGGCCGCTGGCGGTGATCGAGATGGCCGAGGCCTCGGGCCTCGCTGCCGCCGGTGGGGCGGCGGCCAACGACCCGCTCGCGGCGACGACGCGCGGCACGGGCGAGCTGATCCTCGAGGCGGTCGCCGCCGGCGCGCGACACCTCCTCGTCGGGGTGGGCGGCTCGGCGACGACCGACGGCGGCGCCGGCGCCCTCGACGCGCTCGGGCGGCGGCCCTTCGGCGAGCTCGGGATCGCCGTCGAGGTCGCCTGCGACGTGGAGAGCGCCTTCACCGAGGCGGCGCGCCTGTTCGGACCCCAGAAGGGCGCCCACCCCGCGCAGGTCGCGGCGCTCAGCGCTCGCCTCGAGGCGCTCGCCGTCGCCTACCGGGAGGAGTTCGGCGTGGAGCTCGCGGCCCGCCCCTTCAGCGGCGCTGCCGGTGGCCTCGCCGGTGGCCTCGCCGCCCTCGGCGCGCAGCTCCGCTCCGGCTTCACGGTGGTCGCCGAGCACCTCGGCCTCGAGGAGGCCGTCGCCGCGAGCGAGCTCGTCGTGACCGGCGAAGGGCGCCTCGACGCCGCCTCGTTCACCGGCAAGGTGGTGGGCGGCGTGGCCGCGCTCGCCGAGCGCCACGGGGTGCCGCTCCTCGTGGTCGCCGGCGAGGCCGACCCTGCCGCCGCGGCTCGGGTCGACGTGCGCTCGCTCACCGACCGTTACGGCGAGCGCCGCGCCCGCGCCGAGCCGCTCGCGCTCGTGCGCGAGACCGTCGCCGAGGCGCTCGCTCGCTGAGCGGGGTCAGACCCCGCTCAGCTCGGCCTGCTCGATCGCCGACTGCAGCTGCGCGATCAGCGCACGCCCCGACTCGAGGTCGAGCTCGAGGGCGACGCGCGCCCCCGTTCCGAGCTCGTAGTTGGCGAAGTCGAGCAGCAACGCATGCTCGTCCGCGGAGTGGGTGGCGTGGTCGTAGCCGACCGTCGCCTGGGTGACCGGGAACCAGTCGTCGGCGCCCTTACCGGCGCCGCGCACCGTCCGTGTGACCGCGATCATCGTGCACATGGCGGCCCTGCTCAGCGGAGGTTGTCGTCGAAGAAGCGGAAGACCTTGCTCCACCCGTCCATCGCCTGCTCCTGCCGGTAGTTCGGCGCGTGGTGGTAGAAGAAGCCGTGGCCGGCGCCGTCGTAGCGGTGGAACTCGTAGTCCTTGCCGAGGCGCTTCAGCTCCGCCTCGTGCGCGTCCACCTGCTCGGGCGAGGGTGACTTGTCGTCGTTGCCGAACAGGCCGAGGAGCGGGATGTTGAGCTTCTCGGTGTAGTCGATCGGCGCCACCGGGCGGAACTCGGTCAGCGCTTCGGGCGCCATGATGATGTTGCCGCCCCACAGCTCGACGACGGCGTCGAAGCCCGGCACGTTCGTCGCGACGAGGAAGGCGTGGCGCCCGCCCGAGCACGAGCCGATGACGCCGACCTTGCCGTTGCTCTCCGGCTGTGCCTTCAGCCACTCGAGCGCCGCCGCGCAGTCCGCGATCACGCTCGCATCGCGGGGGCCGCCCTCGGCGCGCACGAGCGCCGTGACGTCGTCGGGGGTGCCGTGGCCGTAGCGGCAGTAGAGGTCGGGGCAGATCACGTCGTAGCCGTGGCGGGCGAGGCGCTCGGCGAACTCCTGGTAGAACTCGTCCCATCCCGGCATGTGGTGGATGAGCACGATGCCCGGGCGCGGGCCCTCGGTCTTCGGTCGCGCGACGTAGGCATGGATCTCGTCGCCGTCACCGGCCTTGTAGGTCGTGATCTCGGCGTCCACGCCGGCGATCCCGTCGGTCTTGAAGGAATTCCACACGGTCGTCGTCCCTTGTTCAGCGGATCGGTTATCCGGCCGCACTCTATGCAAGGCGCTCCCGGATCGACAGCCCCAGATGAGGGGCGGCCGGTGAGGTGGCCCGGCGCCCCGGCGGGTGCGGGCGCCGTCAGCCCCCTCTCGCCCCGCGACGGGCTCCTGCCGGGAGCCACGCCAGCTTCCACCCTCGACGGTCCCGAGCCTCCCGGCCCCAGCCGTCAGGCGACCTCGCGGAGCGCGCGCCTGCTGGAGCCGCTCGGTCAAACCGTCCCGCGGCGAGCCTTCGCCGGAACCGGTGGCGCAGATTCACTGCTGGACACCGCACGGCCCTCACCGCCGCGGTGATCCCCCGACAGTGGCCGCCCGTACCAACGGTGACCGGCAAGACGACCCGAGGAGAGCAACGAGATGCAGCACATGAACCACGACCGATCGACAGCCCATCGGGTGCCCGCAGGGCGTGTCGCCGCTGCACTGTTCGCCGCTGGTGGGCTTTCGGCGTCTGCTGCGGGTGCGGCCGCTGCGGCGACGACGCACACGACGAAGAGCGTCGTCATCTCGACGGTGAAGAACAAGACGCGCGGCACGCTGCTCGTGAGCGGCAAGACGCTCTACACCCTGAAGGCGAACAAGGTCGCCTGCACGGCTTCCTGTCTGAAGATCTGGCCGGCGGTCACGCTGCCGAAGGGAGCCACGAAGGCGGTCGCTGGCACGGGGGTGAGTGCTGCGAAACTCGGCACGGTGAAGCTCGCGCGCGGCGTCTTGCAGGTCACCTATGCGGGTAAGCGGCTCTACTGGTTCTCCGGCGACACCGCTGCCGGACAGGTGCACGGAAATGTGGCCGACACCTGGGGGACCTGGTCCGATGTCGTGACCGTCAAGGCGGCGACCTCCGGCTCGGGTTCTGGCTCTGGCTCTGGCTCTGGTACCGGCACGAACACCGGAACCGGCGGGGTCGCGTTCTAGCCCCCGCTCCGGAGAGGATGAGGTAGTCATGACGTCTGTCGTCGTCGAGCCCGTTCGCTCACTCGCACCGCTGCCGACGGAGCGAGTCAGGGGGAGGGCGAGCGGGCTCGCGCACGCGCTGGCGTCGCGGGTCTACCTACCGGCGTGCTCGATCGTGGCTCTCGCCGGCGTCCTCGTCGGCATCGGATGGGCCAACCGCTGGGGTGGCGCCGACTTCACCGCATCGATGACCGATCTGCGCGTCGTGGTGATCGGGCCCGTGACGCTCGTGATCATCGCGGTCTTCCTCGTCGTCGAGAGGGTGCGCCCGGCGCAACGGCGGCCGCTGCTCGCCCGCGGCCATCGTCAGGACATCCTCTTCACGCTCCTGAACGCGACGCTCACGGTGCCGCTCGTGAGCGCGCTCACCCTCACCTTCTCCGAGGTCGCCCGCAGGGCCATCCCGTGGATCGTCCTGCCCCGGATCGGCGCGGTCCCGCGCTGGGCCGCGATCGGCGCGATCTTCGTGCTGATGGACGGGTGCAACTGGTTCGCGCACCTCGCCAACCATCGTGTCCGCATGCTCTGGCGCTTCCACGAGGTCCACCACTCCCAGGAGGACCTGAACGTCTTGACCGTCTTCCGCACCCACCCGCTGATCCACGTCTCGTACCTCATCGCGCTGCTCCCCGGCATCGTCCTCGTCGCCAACGGCGCGCTCACGACGGGGTTGCTCGTCGTCTACGGAGGGGTCGTCGCCTTCGCGCACTCGAACACCAACCTCGGGTTCGGGCCGCTCGGGCGGATCTTCGTCAGCCCAAACTTCCACCGCCTGCACCACAAGCTCGATGGACCGCAAGACGTCAATCTCGGCTTCGCGCTGACGATCTGGGACCAGATGTTCCACCGTGCGGTGTTCCCCACACCCGAGACCATCAGGACCGATACCGGGCTACCGGGTCGGCCACTCATTGTGGAACAGGCCGGCGCACGGCCACGGCACCTCTCGGTCTTTGCGGCCCAGCTCCTCGGCCCATTCCGCCCGATGACCGACCGCACTGCGCTTCTTTCTGTTCGCTCGCGCGAGGTGGCCGCGACGGCGCACGCGCCACTGTGGTCGCCGCATCGCCGCAGTCCCGCCGCAGCCTGCCTCGGCACGCTCAGAACCATCAGACGTCGCCGTGGGCAGCGTTTTGCCGGTGACGGCACGGCCCCACGGTGAACGCCGAGGCGCCAGCGCCCGTCGCCCCGGAGGAGGGCGGCCGGGAGACCCCCCGCACTCACGAGAAGCTCGTGCTGCGGTGCATCGGAGCAAGCCTGCTGGTCGCGACTGGGGCGATCCACCTCGACCTGTACGTCACCGGTTATCGGACGATCCCGACGATCGGCTGGCTGTTCCTGCTGCAGGTGATCGTGGCGTTCGGTCTCGGTGCACTCGTGCTTGGGTCGCGGCGTGCGCTGGTGTCAGCGGTCGGCGCCGGCTTCGCCGTGGCGACTCTCGGGGGGTACCTGTTGTCCTTGCGGTTCGGGCTCTTCGGCTTTCGCGAGCTCCGCACCACCGCCGGGATCGTCGCCGGGGTCGTCGAGGTGGCCGCCTTCACGGCGCTTGCCGCGGCACTCCTGACCCCCCCGTTGCTGCGCCCGCCGAACCGGACGGCGCTCGCCGGTAGGCATCGGACCGACAGGTTGCTCGCCGCGGTTCCGGCGGCTCGCTGGGCTGCGGGCGCGTCCTCGGCCTTGGCCGCGGCGCTGTTGGGGCTCTCACTCGCGGCGACCAGGCCGGGTTCGACGGTCCACTCGTCGACGGCCCTGCTGAAGACGGCGAACGTTCACGGCGTTTCCGTGCTCACCAACTCGAAGGGATTCACGCTGTACTGGTTCGCCCCTGACACGCCGAGCAAGTCGGTCTGCTACGGGACCTGCGCCGCGTACTGGCCGCCGGTGACCGGCAAGCCGATCGCTGGCCCGGGCGTGACCGGTGTGCTCGGCACGATCCGTCGCACGGATGGTGCAAGCCAGGTCAGCTTCGACCACCATCTGCTCTACACCTATGTCGGTGATTCCTCTCCTGGGGAGGCGAACGGCAACAACGTCAATCTGAACGGCGGGTTGTGGTACGAGATGGCGGCACATGGCTGACAACGGCGAGCGAGTGAGCCGTGTCCGGCAGTGAAGCGAATGGAGTCGAGCCAGCCCGCTGGCCGGTGCGACGCTGTGCTGAACGGCTTCACCGAGTGCTTCGGCGGGGTGGCGGTCGGCCTCGGGCTGTTGAGCCGCCTCGCCGCCGCCGGCCTCGTCGGCGACATGGTGGTCGCGATGGTGACGGTCGCCTGGAACAACGGCATCGTCTCGAGCGCCGCCGGCAGCGGCTACGAGCTCAACCTCGCCCTCCTCGGCGCCGCCTTCGTCATCGCGATCCAGGGCCCGGGGCGGATCGCCCTCGACCGCCTGCTCCACTGGGTGTTCGTCTCGCGCCGAGTGCCGCAGCGCGAGACCGGCTTCCGCCCGGCCGCGTGAGGCCGCCGGGGCTTCAGTAGACGATCGGCGCGAGCGGGATCCCCGCTGCCTCGCAGTGGGCGCGGTACGACGCGAGCTTGCTGGCGGCGCTCTCCACCCCGGTGACCTCACCGGCGTCGTTCACGTACTCGTAGGGGCCGTCGATGACGAACAGCGTCTCCATCGGCTCGCCGGCCTCGACGACGAGCGTGTGCACGTCACCGGCCCCTTCGAAGACGTAGTCCCCCGGCCGGGCGACCCAGTCGTGCTCGAGGTAGCGCCAGCTTCCAGAGAGCACCCAGGCCTGCACGGAGCCGAGGTGGCGGTGTCGGCTGACGCGGCCCGCCGCCTCGACCCGCAGCAGGTTGGCCCACGTCCCCGCCGCCGGCGAGAGCCGCAACGGCTTGAAGTAGACGCCCGGCGCCTGCTCGACCCACGGGATCGCCAGCGAGCTCGCCAAGGCATCGCTCACCGGCGTGTCGCTCACCGACCCCATCGCGCCCTCCTCCGTCTCCGGGCGACGGTAGTGCCCACGACCGGGCGCCGCCTGCGGCTCGGGGGCCGGCGAGCCCCCTGGGCGGGCCGCCGGCAGGCCGCGCGCTCGGGTCCACGGGGAGCTCTGTCAGCCGTTGAGGCGCGAGCCGGGGGTGGTGAGCAGCTCGCCCGTCTCGAGCCAGGTCTTCAGCCCCGAGAGGATCATCGGCCAGGCCCCCGTAGAGCTCGGGGTTCGCCCCCTCGGGCAGCTCGTCGTGGGTCACGGTGAGACAGCACGAGTCCCCCACCGGCTCGATCTCCCAGGTGACCCGCGAAGTGCCCGCGGCGAGGACGTCGTCGCTCGAGCACGCCGTGTAGGACTGCACCAGCCGCCGGGGAGGGTCGACCTCGAGGTTCCTCCCCTTCCGCGAGGGGCCCGGGTGCCTTGGCGTGGTCGAGCTCGTAGCGCGAGCCGGGCTCCCAGTCCGAGTGCACCTCGATGCCGAACTGGTACTTGCTGCGGGCCTCGGCGTCGGTGATCGCCTCCCACAGGCGCTCCGGCGTCGTCTTACGTAGATCTCGAACACCTTCTCCATCGTCTGCTCCTATCGTGTCTTCATCTCGCCGAGCGCCGCCGCCCAGGCCTCGGCGTACTTGCTCACCCAGCGGTCGTGGACGAGGCGGATCGGGACCGGGTTGAGGAAGTGCAACTTCTCCCGCCCTCTTCGACGGGTGACGAGAAGGCCCGCTTCCTCCAGCACCTCCAGGTGCTTCATCACGCCGAAGCGGGTCATCTCTCAGCGCGCTTCGAGCTCGCTCAGGCTCTGCCCGTCGCGCAGGAAGAGCTCGTCGAGCAGCGCCCGCCGGGTCGGGTCGGCGGTGAAGTGCTCGGCCGCGTCACCGAGCTCGAGGAGAACGAGTCGACCTCGTGAAGCTGAAGAGCTGGTTCGACAAGATCAGCGCGCGACGTCTTCGGGGCCCGCGGCCTCGACGCCGTGAAGGCGATCGCCCGTTGCGAGCAGGTCCTCGACGAGTACGCCAAGCGTCTACGCCGAGGAGGTCGAGGACCGCGACACCTGAGGCGCGGGCGACCGGTGCAGGATCAGCCCGTGGACGAGGGCGTCCTCGTCGCCGTGCCCGCGGCGACGCGGCCGCTCGCTACGGCAGCGCGGGCTTCGGACCTCCGTCGTCGCCTGCGGCCAGCAGGTCGCGGATCTCGGTGAGCAGCGCGATGTCCGGAGGGAGCTCGGTCACCTCCACCTTGCCCCGCGCCCGGCGTTCGGCGAGCTTGTTCATCGGGAAGACGACGAAGAAGTAGACAACGATCGCCACCGCCACGAAGGTGATCAGGGCGTTCACGACGTCGCCGTACAAGAAGGTGCTGTGGTGCAGCGTGAAGTGCAGCGACCCGAAGTTCGGGCTGCCGGTGATCGCGGCGATCAACGGGGTGAGGAGGTCGGAGACGAGCGCCTTCACGAGGGCGGCGAACGCCGTGCCGATCACGACCGCGATCGCGAGGTCGATGACGTTGCCCCGCATGATGAATTCCCTGAAGCCCTTCAGCATCACGACCTCCCCGACGACGACCAGGACCGAATTGTCGCAATCGCAGCGCGCCCGTGCCGGAAATTCCACACCGTCGCCCGGCGCGCAGGGCGGCGCCGACGCGGCGGCCCTCCCCCGAGCGGCGGCCTGAGATGACGCCGCCGCGCACGCGCCCTGAGGGCGAGCTCCGCGGCGAGCGGGTCCGCCTGCGGCCGCCGCGGCCGTCCGATGTCGCGCGCCTCGCCGAGATCCGCGCCCGCCCCGAAGTCTTCACCTACTGGCGGGGCGGCCACGACCTCGTCGCCGCGGTGCACGAGGACCTCGCCGAGCCCGGCGCGACCGCCTACGTCATCGAGGTGGACGACGCGGTCGCCGGCTGGATCCAGTGGTCCGCGGAGGAGGAGCCGGACTACCGCTGCGCGACCCTCGACCTCTACCTCGACCCCGACCTCCACAACCGCGGCCTCGGAGCCGACGCCGTGCGCACGGTGGCGCGCCATCTCGTCGACGAGCACGGCTTCCACCGCCTGGAGATCGACCCGGCTGCCGACAACCTCGCGGCGATCGCCTGCTACCGCAAGGTCGGCTTCCGGCGCGTCGGTCTGCGGAGGGCGGCCGAGCGGGGCAACGACGGCAGCTGGCACGACAGCGTGCTGATGGATCTCCTCGCCGAGGAGCTGACCTGACGGCCCCTTCGAGGTCGGCGGGTGCTCCGGTAGCATGCCGGGCGCCATAGCCAAACCCCCGCCCCGCGCGGGCGGATCGGGTCACCGGGCCCCGACGGCGCCCCGGCAGCCGCCGCCGGCGGGGGGCCACCGATGACGGACGAGATCCTGCGCACACTCGACGACCATGCCGCAGTCGACGACCCGCCGCCTGCCCCGGCCACCGCACACCGACGCGTCGTTCGTCATTGGCAGGCGGCGGCCGGAGGCGCGGGCGCGCTCGTCCTGCTCTACCTGCTCGACCTGAGCTCGAACCGCCTGCTCTCGGTGACCCCCGACGGCGCGACGGCGCTCCTCGAGGGGAGCTCGATCGCGCACGGCAACGTCGGCCTGCACGGTTGGGCGCTCTCCCTCGACTCCTTCTGGGGGGTCGACGCCGCGTTCTACGCCCTCGTGGTGCGGATCGTCGGCGTGCGGGTCGACCTCTTGCACTTCGTCCCCGCCCTCTTGACCGTGCTCGTCGTCGCGACCGCGCTGCTCCTCGCCCGCGAGGGGAGGCGTGGCCTGCCGGCCGCCGTCGCCGGCGGGGTGGTGGTCGCGCTCCTCGCCTTCCCGAGCCCCGACCTCTCGTACTACCTCCTGCAGGGACCCTGGCACGTCGGCACCGCCCTCTACTGCCTGGTCGCCTTCCGCCTGCTCGCCCGCGGCCGCTGGGACTGGTCCTTCGCCCTCGCCGTCGTGCTGCTCTCCGCCGCCCTCCTCGGCGACCTGCTCACGCTCGCCTTCGGGGTCGTGCCCTGCCTCGTCGCGGGAGTGGTCGCCTCGTTGCGGCGGCGCCGCGTCACCGCCGGCCTCTCGGCCGCGGCCGCCGGCCTCTCGGCGGTCGGCCTCGCGCTCGCCGTGCGGGCGATCTTCCAGGCGATCGGCACCTTCGACCTCGTGAACCGCAACATCGTGGTGCGCCACCAGCAGGTGGTCGCGAACGTCGGCCACCTCGCCAACCGGGTGCCGGCGCTGCTCGGCGTCGGCAAGGTCCCCCTGAACGGCTTCCCCGAGGGCGCCGGGGCCTTCCAGGCGGCGCACGTCGCGGGGCTCGTGGTCGTCCTCGCCGGCGTGCTCGCCGCGCTCTACTCGCTCCTGCGCGGCGCCGCCTTCGGCACGGGCGGGGACACCGCGGAGGTCGCCTCGTGGCGCCTCGAGGACCTCCTCCTCCTCGGCATCGTGGGCGACCTCGTGCTCTTCGTCTGGGGCTCGCCGAACGGCCACGCCGAGTACGCGAAGTACCTCACGCCGGGGGTGGTCTTCGGCGTCGTGCTCGCGGCGCGCGCCGCGGGGCGACTCGTCGCCGGCCTCCGCAACGACCTCCTCGGGAGGACCCTCGCGGCGCTCGGCCTCGCCTTCGCGGCGGCCTTCGCCGCCGAGTTCGCGGTCGCGCTGACCAACCCCTCCCCCCTCCAGTCCGAGGCCCCTCTTGCCCGCTTCCTCGGTGCGCACGGCCTCACCAACGGTGTCGGCGACTACTGGAGCGCCTCGCTCGTCACCGTCGACACCGGTGGGAAGGTGGCCGTCCGCCCCGTGACGACCGGTGCGGCGCGCCGGATCGAGCGCTTCGACCGCCAGTCCTCGGCCGACTGGTACGCGCCGGGCGGCTTCCAGTTCCTCGTCTACGACACCTCGCGCCCGTGGCACGGCGTCGACGCCCGCTCGGCGGCCGCCACCTACGGCCGCCCCGCCCGCACCTGGGTGGTCGGCAGCTTCCGCGTCCTCACCTGGAGCCACCCCTTCTCGGTCGCCCTCCCGCCGGCGCCGAGGACGAGCCCGCTCAACATCTTGTGGGGCCTCGGCGACACCGCCGACCGCGGCGCGGGTCAGTGGGCGAGGTCGGGAAAGTCCTCCTCGTAGAACTCGGCCGCGCCGCGCGCCGAGCGGGCGCGCTCGGCCTCGCGCAGCTCGACGCGCCGGATCTTGCCGGAGATCGTCTTCGGCAGCTCGGCGAACTCGAGCCGCCGCACCCGTTTGTAGGGCGGGAGCACGGCGCGGCAGTGGGCGAGGATCGAGCGGGCCGTCTCGGCCGAGGGCTCGTGGCCCGCGGCGAGGGTGACGTAGGCCTTCGGGAGGGCGAGGCGCACCGGGTCGGGGGCGGGGACGACCGCCGCCTCGGCGACGGCTTCGTGCTCGATGAGCACGCTCTCGAGCTCGAAGGGGCTGATCCGGTAGTCGGAGGCCTTGAAGACGTCGTCGGCTCGGCCGATGTAGGTGATGTAGCCCTCGGCGTCGCGTCGCGCCACGTCGCCGGTGTGGTGGAAGCGGTCCGCCGGGACGAGCGGCGCCCCCTCCCCGTCGCGGTAGCCGACCATCAGGCCGAGGGGGCGGGGCTCTGCGGTGATGCAGATCTCGCCCTCGTCGCCCTCGCGCCCGTCGGCGGGGTCGAGGAGCACGACGTCGTAGCCCGGGAGCGGCCGGCCCATCGAGCCGAGCTGCAGGGCCACGCCGGGCGGGTTGCCGATCACCGCGGTCGTCTCGGTCTGGCCGAAGCCGTCGCGCACGGTGATCCCCCAGGCGCGCGCCACCGCTTCGATCACCTCGGGGTTGAGCGGCTCGCCGGCGCTCACCGCCTCGCGAACCTGCACCGGGAAGGCGGCGAGCTCCTCTTGGATGAGCATCCGCCAGACCGTCGGCGGCGCGCAGAAGGTCGACACCCCGACGCGGCCCAGCGCCTCGAGCAGGCGGCGCGCCTCGAAGCGCGCGTAGTTGAAGACGACGACGGTCGCCTCGGCGTTCCAGGGCGCGAAGACGCTGCTCCACGCGTGCTTGGCCCAGCCCGGCGAGGAGACATTGAGGTGCGCGTCGCCGGGGCGGAGGCCGACCCAGTAGAGCGTCGAGAGGTGGCCGACCGGATACGAGGCGTAGGTGTGCTCGACGAGCTTGGGCTTGGCCGTCGTCCCGGAGGTGAAGTAGTAGAGCAACGGGTCGCCGGCGTGGGTCACCCCGTCGGGGGCGAACTCGCTGGCCGCGGCGGCGGCCCCGCCGTAGGGCGCCCAGCCGGCGACCTCGTCACCGACCGCGATCCCCTTGAAGCCGCCGATGTCAGCGAACTTCTCGGCGCTCGCGGCGCCCGCGACGACGTGCGTGGCGCCGCCGCGCGCCACCCTGTCGGCGAGGTCCGTCGGGGTGCAGAGCGTGCTCGTCGGGACGAGGGTCGCGCCGAGCTTCATCGCCGCGAGGATCGTCTCCCAGAGCTCGAGCTCGTTGCCGAGCATGAGGAGGAGCACGTCACCGCGCCCCACCCCCTCGGCGCGCAGGAAGTTCGCGACGCGGTTGCTCGCCGCGGTCATCTCGGCGTAGCTGCGCTGTGTCTCGCTGCCGTCCTCGGCGACGATGCGCAGCGCCGGGCGGTCGCTCTCCCGACCGACGGCGTCGAACCACTCGAGCGCCCAGTTGAACTCGTCGAGCTCGGGCCAGGAGAAGCGCCGCCGCGCGGTCAGCGGGTCGGAGCGGTGCTCGAGGAGCAGGTCGCGCGCCTCGCGGAAGCGCGCCGCCGCGGCGGTCAGCTCCATGCGCGGCGCTCCGGTCGCTGGGGGCGCCTCACGCGCCCTCCGGCTCGCGGCGGAGCAGCAGCCACTCGGCGCGCAGCACGGGGCGCTCCCCGCCGGTGCTGAGCAGGCTCTCGTAGCGCTCGAGGCGCCCGCCGTTGCGCGTCGGGCGGGACTCGACGAGGTGCGTCTCGTCGGCGAGCTCGTCGCCGGGGACGACCGGCGCGAGGAACTGCAGCTTCACCTCGACGAGCGCGTCGACATCGTCGGTGATCACGCCGCCCGCGTAGAGGAGGCCGCTCGCGAGCGCCGCGGTGAGCAGGCCGTGCGCGATCGGCCGCCCGTAGCGCGTGCCCGCCGCGAAGGCCGCGTCGACGTGCAGGCGGTGGTGGTCGCCGGAGAGCTCCGCGAAGCGCGCGACATCCTCCTCGGTGACCGTACGCCCCATCGTCGTTCTCTCAGCCCCTCAGGCGAGCTGCAGGTCGATCATCGAGACGATCATCGGATCGAGCCCCGGCAGGCCCACGGCGGCGAGGATCGGGGCGCGCTTCTCGCCGAAGGCCCGGGAAGGCCCCTTCGCTCTCCCAGGCGTCGAAGATCGCGAGCTGGTCGCCCTCTGAGAAGCAGGTGTGGACCAGGCAGTCCGTCCGGTCAACGCCGGCCTCGCCGATCTGCGCGTTGACCGCGTGGTACTGCTTTTCGGTCATCTCCGGCGGCCGGATGCAGACACCGATCATCGTGCTCCTCCTTCGTCCGCCCGCCTCCACTGTGGCATTCGGCGGTGCCGGCGCGCGGGCCCGACGGCGTTTCAGGGGTGGGGCGCGAGCGGTGAGCGGTCGCCCACGGACCAGACGTGCCCCGCGGGGTCGATGAAGCCCCCCTGGCGGTGGGTCCCCCACGCGAGTTCGTGGTCGCGGGGAGCCCCCGGCGAGGCGGTCGCCCCCGCGGCGACGGCGCGGGCGATGAGCGCGTCGGGGTCGTCGGTGAAGACCTCGACGCGCGCCGTCGTCGCGCCAAGCGCGGCGGGCGCCTCGAAGGCCTCCCCGGTCGCCTCGTGGAGGAAGAAGGCGGCGCCGGCGAGCTCGAGGCCGACCACCGAGCCGAGGTCCCACAGCCGCACCGCGCCGAGCGCCCCCTCGTACCAGGCGGCCGCCGCCGCCGCGTCGGGGACGGCGAGCATCACCGACAACGTGAGTGGCGACGCGTCGGGGGCGCCTGCTCCTCCGGTCACGGCCGCGCCCTCAGTAGCGGGCCGCGGCCCAGCCCGCGACGTAGTCGAAGGTCGTCCTCACCGTGTCGCCGAACTCGCCGGGCGTCTTCTCGACTGCGCTGCAGGGGGTCATGCCGTGGACCGCGCCCTCGACCATCGCCATCTCCTTGTCGGCGCTCGCCGCGTGCGCGAAGTTCACCTCGTTCGGGACGAGGAAGTAGTGCGCCGACATCACGAGCGAGAGGAGGGGCACCGACACGCCCTCGAGGTTCGCCGGTGCGCTCGTGTAGCTCGAGGCCCAGTCGATCCCGGTCAGCTCGTCAGCGGTGATCGCGTAGTCGGGCAGCGTGCGGATCGCGTGGGTGGCGAGGAAGCGGCGGACCGAGGTCACGAGCGCGCCGCCGTAGCCGCGGTGGTCGATCGGCTTGCCCGAGGGGGGCCGCAGCGACGGCACGACCTGCACCGACTGGCTCCCGTCGCCCTTCAGCAGCTTCCATTCCCCGACGGTGCGTGCGAGCAGCGAGGTGTCGGGGCTCCAGATGCGCGTCCCGAGGCCGGGGATGACCATCGGCTCGTCGTCGGGGTAGTTCCCCCGTCCGGCGTCGATCGCCGCCACCCGCTCCTCCGCGTGGCGGACGAGGCGCGCCATGCGCGCCGCCTGCGCGGCGTTGAAGGTGGCGACGAAGGAGGCGCTGTAGTCGGCACCCTCCGCGGTGTAGCCGTTGCGGGCCTCGAACATGTCGAGGTCGGGGTCCCGCCTCGCCGGCTCGGCCTCGTCCACGATCGAGGCGTCGAGCATCAGCAGCGCGTGCGCGCCGTAGCCGACGTGCGCGTCCATGAGCACCAGGGCGTCGGCCGGCGGCAGCCCCGCGAGGCTGTCCGGGCCCTTGGTGAGCAGCCCCTCGCGCTGGAAGGCCACCGCGCCGTGCTCGGCGAGGTTCTGGTAGGCCGAGAAGAGCGGGCCGCCGCCGCTGTGGCCGGCGAGGACGACCGTGTCGACGCCGGGGAGGGCGCGCAGGTACGCCACGCCGGCGGCGACGTCGGGGATCACCTCGTGGTACACGTACGGGCCGCCGGTCGGGCCGGGCATGTTGGTGAAGCGGCCGTTCACCCCGAGGGCGCGGTAGCCGCGCCCCGCCAGCTCGCTGCAGCCGAGATGGCTGATGAAGCCGCTGTCAGGGTGCATGAACATGAACGCGACGTGCGCCTCGTCGCCGGGGCGCTCCGGCTCGTAGAGGGCGGCGGGGGCACCCGTCGCGAGCTTCACGAAACGCGATGAGATCGCCCGGTCGGCCATGCCGCACGCTAGCTCCGCGCCCCCCGGGCGGGCAGGGGGGTGGCCCGGGCCATTCGCGGTGCGGGCTCAGCCTCCCCGTCGGCGGAGCGCGCCGAGCGCCGCCCCCGACAGCGCGGTGCCGACCGCGATCACCTGCCGGGGGTGCTGCGAGAGCCACTGCGCGGCGCTGTGGCCGTGCGCGCGACCGTCGAAGGTGCCGTGCGAGCCGTGGTCGCCGCCCTCGGCGTCGTCGCCGGGGCGGAAGAGATTGTCGGGGTGCTCGGGCGCCGTCTCGTCGGTCTGCTGCGCGTCGTAGCCGGTGCGCGCCAGGTAGCGGTCGAGGAGGCGGGGGGCGATGCGCTGGCCGAGGAGGGTGGCGACGGTGCTCCCCCCGACCCAGTACGCCTTGCGCTCGGGGTGGTCGGCGGCATAGACGACGGCGCGCGCCGCGACCTCGGGCTGGTAGATCGGCGGCACCGGCTGCGGGGAGCGCGGCAGGCGCGAGCGGACCCAGGAGAACTGCGGCGTGTTCACCGCGGGCATCTGCACGATCGTGACGTGGACGTTGCTCTTGTCGTGGAGGAGCTCGCAGCGCAGGCTCTCGGTGAAGCCGTTGATCGCGTGCTTCGCGCCGCAGTAGGCCGACTGCAGCGGGATCGAGCGCTCGGCGAGGGCCGAGCCGACCTGCACGATGGCGCCCGCGTCGCGCGGGCGCATCCGTCGCAGCGCCGCCATCGTGCCGTGCACGAAGCCGAGGTAGCTCACCTCGGTCACCCGCCGGAACTCCGCGGCGGTGATCGAGGAGAAGGGGGAGAAGACCGAGACGAAGGCGTCGTTGACCCACACGTCCATCGGGCCGAGTGCCTCCTCGACGGCGTCCGCGGCCGCCTCGACGGCATCCGCGTCGGCGACGTCCACGCGGTAGGGGAAGGCCTCGCCGCCGAGGGCCTCGACGGCCGCGGCGGCGCTGTCCAGGCCCGCGTCCCCACGCGCCAGCAGCGCGACGCGCGCGCCGCGTCGCGCGAAGGCCTCGGCGGTGGCCCGCCCGATCCCTCCGCTCGCGCCGGTCACGACGACGACCTCGCCTTGGCTCATCGGTCCCTCCTTACCCGCGCCGCGCTTCGCGCTCACCCGCGCCGTCGGCGAGGTGGTCGGCGGCGCGCGCCGCGAGCGCCATGATCGTGAGCGCCGGGTTGGCGCTTCCCTGGGTCGGGCAGACGCTGCCGTCGACGATGTAGAGGTTGGGGACAGCGAAGCTCCGCAGGTCGCCGTCCACCACCCCCGAGCGGGCGTCGGCGCCCATCCGGCAGCCCCCGATGAGGTGGGCGTAGCGGTTGATGGTGATCGCCTCCTCGGCCCCGGCCGCCTCGTGCATCTCGGTCATCACCCGCGTCGCCTCGACGACGAGCGCCCGGTCGTTGTCGCACATCGAGTAGGAGAAACGGGCGACCGGGAGGCCGTGGCGGTCGGTCTCCTCGGCGAGGGTGACGCGGTTCTCCGGAAGCGGGAGGAACTCGCAGAGCGCGCCGAAGGTCGCCCAGTGCACGTAGTCGCGCAGGTACTCGCGCAGCACCTCACCCCAGTGGCCCTGGGCGGTGACGTGCCCGGCGAAGACGATCGGCAGCGGCGAGACGCACTGCAGGGAGAAGCCCCGCTTGTAGGGCTTGTCGGGGTCGGTCTCGTAGAAGGCCTCCGAGGAGACCTCGGGCGGCGGCGCCTTGTAGGCGCGCACCTCCTCCTCGTAGCGCCCCGCGGTCTGCGGCGCCCCCTGCACCATCACGTAGCGGCCGACGAGATCGTGGTCGTTGCAGAGGCCGTCGGGAAAGGCCGCGCAGGCCGAGTTGAGCAGCAGCCGCGGCGTCTCGATGGAGTAGCCGGCGACGACGACGAGGCGCGCCCGCTGACGGTGCTCCACCCCCCCGTGGAAGTAGACGACCCCGCTCGCGCGGCCGGCGGCGTCGAGCTCGATGCGGCTCACCATCGCGTCGGCGCGGATCTCCGCGCCGTGCGCGAGGGCGTCGGGGACGTGGGTGATGAGCGGCGAGGCCTTGGCGTTCACCTTGCAGCCCTGCAGGCAGAAGCCCCGGTAGATGCAGTGCGGGCGGTTGCCGAAGCGGCCGTTGGTGATCGCCACCGGGCCGATGCGCGCTTCGATCCCGGCGCGCTCGCAGCCCCGCAGGAAGGCGAGGCCGTTCCCGCTCAGCGGGTGCGGGGACTGCGGGTAGCGGTGCGGCACCCCCCAGGGCCAGTCCTGCCCGGCGACGGGCAGCTCGGCCTCGAGGTCCTCGTAGTAGGGGCGGAGGTCCTCGTAGGAGAGCGGCCAGTCGGCGCCGACCCCGTCGTCGGTGTAGGTCGAGAAGTCCGAAGGGTGAAAGCGCGGGACGTAGCCCGCGAAGTGGACCATCGACCCGCCCACCCCGTGGCCGGAGTTGTTGGCGCCGAGGGCCACCGGGTCCTCGCCGGCGATCACCCGCGGCTCGGTCCAGTAGAGGTGCTGCGAGGCGGACTCGTCGCTCACGAAGTCCCGGTCGGGCTCCCAGAAGGGCCCCGCCTCGAGGGTGACCACCTTCCAGCCCCGGCGCGCCAGCCGCTGGGTGAGGACGCCCCCGCCGGCACCGCAGCCGACGATCACCGCGTCGACCTCCTCGGAGTGCTCGAAGCGGTGCATCTGCTCGCGCAGCCGCGGCTCCTCGCGGCGGCCGTCGTTCGGGAGCAGCCACGCCGAGGCGTTGCGGGCGCGTACCCCGCCGCTGCCGTGCCGGCCCCTCACGCCGCGCCGCCCGCGTCCCCGTCGCCCGCGCCGGCGGCTTCGTGGCGGCGGCGGGCGGCCTCGGCGCGCTCGCCCCAGGGGACCGGGTCGAGGGCGTCGTGCTCTGCCACCTCCCAACGCTCGCGGTGGTCAAAGCCGAGGCTCACGTAGCCGCGGGGGTAGGCGGGGCCGCCGAAGCCGATCTCGTTCCACGCCGCAGGGTGGGAGTAGAAGGCCTCGCAGCAGTAGCGGAGCCACAGCTCGAGGAGGTGATCGGCGCGCAGCCCCCGCCACCGCTGCTTGCCGAGGCGCTGCAGGTCGTCGATCACGGCCATCTGGTCGCGGACCTGCAGGGCGTGGAAGGGAAGGCCACGGCGCTCCTCGGCCTCCTCTTCGAGGCGGGCGAGCGAGGCACGCCACGCCTCCCCGTCCTCGGGCATGTCCTCGAAGCGGTAGCCGTCGCCGACGCCGCTCGCGAGGCGCTGGTCGACCATCTCGAAGACGGGCACCCGCGGCTCGGCGTCCTGCGCGAGGAGGCGGTCCATGAGAGCGCGGGCGGTCGCCTCCTCCGCGGCGGCGAAGAAGCTCGCCCCCGCGTGGGGTGCGAGGCGGGCGAGGACGACACCCCTGGTGACGTCGTCCCACTGCCTGGCCTGGGCGAGGACGTCGTAGCCGGGGAAGCGCGGCTCGGTGCCCCCGGGGTCCCCCACCTCAGTCCTCGCGGCGGAGGATCGCCGCGAGGAGCCCCATCCCGCCGACGAGGCCGAAGAGCAGCGGTGCGAGGAGCGGCGGCCCGGCCTCGGAGTTGTAGCGGGCGAGCTTCCAGCCGCCAGGGCGTTGGGCGATGCCGCGCAGGTGCAGGTACTGGCCCTGCGCGCAGTTGAGCATGACCACCCCCGAGACGAGCGGCAGCACCGTCTTCGCTGCCCTGTGCGAGACGACGCCCGCGACCCCGGCGGCGACCATCACCGGAGAGAGGGCGACGGGGATCCACATCATTCTGTTCGCGAAGCTGGCGCGGTCGTGCTCGAGCCAGATCTCGACACCGCTCACCGCCGCGCCGGCCGCGGTGAGGCCGGACATCAGCCGCTCGAAGCGCCCGTGGCGGATGTCGCGCACGAGGCGGTCCACCCCGACGAGCCTGCCTACGGGGGCCGAGCGGCCGGGGAGGCGCCTCACGAGCCGAACCCGGTGAACTTGTCGCGAAAGAGGGTGCTGGCGATCGTCGCGCGGCGCGGCTGGCCGGCGAGGAAGGCCTTCACGAAGCCCTTCGCCTGTTCGTAGTCGACCTTGCCCGGCATCGGTGGCTCGTCGGGATTGACGCTCACGTCGACCAGCGCGGGGCCGCGGAAGGCGAACGCCTCGGCGATCGCGCCCTCGAGCTCATCGCACTTGTCGACGCGGATCCCCCGCGCACCGCAGGCCTCCGCCCAGGGCGCGAAGTCGAGGCGCTGTGCGTAGCGGACGCCGAACTCGGGGTAGCCGAGGACGAGCTGCTCCCAGAGGATCTGGCCGAGGGCGCCGTTGTTGTTGACGATGATCTTCACCGGCAGCTCGTAGCGGGCGGCCGTCGCGAGCTCGGCCATCAGCATCGCGAAGCCGCCGTCGCCGACGAAGGCGATGCACTGGCGGCCGGGGTGGGCGAGCTGGTTGGCGATCGTGTACGGCAGCCCCGGCGCCATCGAGGCGAGGTTCCCCGACAGGTAGAAGCGCCGCCCGCCGCGGATGTCGAAGTGGCGCGCCGCCCAGGTGGCGATCGTCCCCGAGTCCGAGGCGAGGATCGCGTCGTCGCTCGCCAGCCGGTCGATGACGCGCATCAGGTGCTGCGGCTGGATGGGGTCGTGCGTGATCGATTCGAGGCCCTCCATCTTCTTGTTCCACTCCCCCATCGCCGACTGCAGCCCCTCGAGGAAGGAGCGCTCGTCCTTTCGCTGGAGCAGCGGCGCGAGCGCGGCGAGGCCCTCCCTCGCGTCCCCGACCACCGGCACCTCGGTGGCGATGCGGTTGCCGGCGCGGATCGGGTCGGCCTCGATCTGCACGACGCGGCACTTGCCGGGCTCGGGGAGGTACTTCGTGTACGGGAAGTTCGTCCCCACCATGAAGAGCGTGTCGCAGCCCTCCATCGCGTCGATCGAGGGCGCCGTGCCGAGGAGGCCGATGCCGCCAAGGGTGAGCGGGTGGTCGTCGGGGACGGCCGCCTTGCCGGAGAGGGTCTTCACGACCGGGCTTCCGAGCAGCTCGGCGACCTTCAGGATCTCCTCGCGGGCGTGCAGCGCCCCCGCTCCGACGAGCATCACGACCTTCTCCCCGGCGTTCAGCACTGCCGCTGCAGCGGCGAGGTCCTCTGCGCGCGGGAGGCCCGGAGGGGGAAGGAAGGCAGGGGAGGTCGGGGAGATCACCGCCGGGGCGACGGCCTCCCACGGGTTCGCCCCCGCGTCGGCGATCTGGATGTCGGTCGGGATGGTGAGGTGCGCGACCGTGCGCCGCGAGAGGGCGTGCCGGCAGGCGAGGTCGACGAGCGTCGGGACCTGCACGGGGACGCGGATCATCTCGTCGTACTCGGCGACGTCCATGAAGAGCTTCTCGAGCGCGACCTCCTGCTGGTAGCCGGTGCCGAGCATCTGGCTCTCCTGCGTGCCGGTGATCGCGAGCACTGGCTGGTGGTCGAGCTTCGCGTCGTAGAGGCCGTTCAGGAGGTGGATGGCCCCGGGGCCGGAGGTCGCGAGGCAGACCCCGAGCCTCCCCGTCGACTTCGCGTAGCCGGTCGCCATGAAGGCTGCCGCCTCCTCGTGCTGGACGAGGACGAAGCGAATCTTGTCCTGATGGCGGCGGAGGCCCTCCATGATCCCGTTGATGCCGTCGCCCGGGAGGCCGAAGATCGTGTCCACGCCCCAGTCGATGAGTCGCTCGATCAACGCCTCGGCAGCGATCTTCGCCATCGTGAGTCCCTCCGCCGCGCGGCGCGCGAAACCGGCGCCGCCCGGGTCACCGCTACCCGCTGCAGCGGCGCACTAACCGCCTGGTAGCCGGTGGCCGAGCTCGGGTATCAACGCTCCATGGCGACGCGACGAACCGACGGCGCCATCAGCGGGCGCGCGCCCGAGGCCTCCCGCTCTGCAGAGTTCCCGAGCGAGTTGCGCGCCTATGCCTTCATCGCCGACGGCTTGCGTGGTGCACTCGTTAGCCCGGGCGGCGACATCTCCTGGCTCTGCTTCCCGAGCTGGTCCGACCCGGCGCTGTTCGCCGGCCTGGTCGGCTCCGGCGGCTGCTACCGGGTGCAGCCGGAAGGGCGCTTTGTGCCCGGCGGCTACTACGAGGACGACTCGCTTATCTGGCGGAGCCGCTGGGTCGCCGCCGACGGCACGGTCGAATGCCGGGAGGCCCTCGTCTACCCGGCGACCGCCGAGCGGGCGATCCTCCTCCGCCGGATCTCCACGATCCGTGGGAGGGGCTCGGTCACCGTCCTGCTTGCGCCGTCGGGCGACTACGGCCGCCGGGCCCTTCCCCCGTGGCGGCGAGAAGGCGAGTGCTGGGTGCTCCGCGACGGGGACCTCGCGCTCCGCTGGTCCGGAGGCGCGGAAGCGCGCGCCGCGCGCGCGCCGGGCGGCGAGCGCGCACTGCGCCTTCACCTCGAGCTGGCGCGGGGCGAGAGCCACGACCTCGCCCTCGAGATCTGCAGCGCCGCCTCGCTCGAGCGCGAGCCCGCAAACGCCGACGAGTGCTGGCGGCGCACCGAGACCGCCTGGCGCGAGGCGCTCGCCCCGACAAGCGGCGTGGTCGCCTCGCGCGACGTCCGCCGCTCGATCGCGGTCCTGCGCGGGATGACCGGCCCCGACGGCGCCACCGTCGCCGGAGCGACGACCTCCCTCCCCGAGCGGGCCGGTGCGGGGCGCAACTACGACTACCGCTACACCTGGATCCGCGACACGTGCTACGTCGGCCACGCGGGCGCCGCGCTCGCCGGGGGCGAGGAGCTGCTCGACGGCGCGGTGCGCTGGGTGGCACGGCGCCTCCTCGAGGACGGCGAGCACACCTCGCCCGCCTACCTCGCGAACGGCGACCCGATCCCCGCCCCCTCCCACCTCGCGCTCGCCGGCTACCCGGGCGGCTCCGACGTCGTCGGCAACCGCGCCCGCGAGCAGTTCCAGCTCGACATCTTCGGCGAGTCCCTTCTCCTGTTCGCCGAGGCGGCGCGCAAGGAGCGCCTCGACAGCGAGGGATGGCAGGCGGCCAAGGTCGCCGCCGACGCGATCGCGAGCCGCTGGAAGGAGCACGAGGCGGGGCTCTGGGAGATCGAGCCAAACCGCTGGGCGCACAGCCAGCTGATCGGCGTCGCCGGCCTGCGGGCGATCGCCGCGGCGGCAACCAACGAGCCCTGGACGGCACGGGCGCTGCCCCTCGCCGACCACCTCCTCGACGAGGCGAACGCGTCGTGCCTGCACCCCTCGGGGCGCTGGCAGCGGGCCCCCGACGACGAGCACGTCGACGCCTCCCTGTTGCTCGCCGAGGTGCGCGGGGCCCTCCCCCCGAGCGATCCGCGCAGCATCGCGACGCGCCGAGCGATCGGCCGGGACCTCTCGAGCGACGGCTACCTCTACCGCTTCTCCTTCCCTGGCCACCGCCTCGGCGAGGACGAGGGCTCCTTCCTCATCTGCAACTTCTGGATGTCCCTCGCCTGCATCGGCGTGGGAGAGCTCCCCGAGGGCGTCCGGTGGTTCGAGCGGGCGCGCGCCGCGTGCAGCACCTCGGGGCTCTTCTCCGAGGAGTACGACGTCGAGCAGCACCAGCTGCGGGGCAACCTCCCGCAGGCCTTCGTGCACGCGCTCTTCATCGAAGCGGCCGCCGCCCAGGAGCCACAGGAGTGAGCGCCCCCTCCCGTGCCGCCCAGGCGCCGGTCTCGGCGCTCGACTGCCGCGCCTACCGCGTCCCGACCGACCAGCCCGAAGCGGACGGGACCCTCGCCTGGACCTCGACCGTCGCCGTCGTCGTCGAGGTGAGCGCGGCCGGGGCCGTCGGCACGGGTTGGACCTACGCCTCGGCCGCCTGCCGGACCCTCATCGAGGAGGAGCTCGCCGAGGTGGTCCTCGGCGGCGAGGCGCTCGAGATCACCGGCCTGCACGAGCAGATGGTCCGTCGCTGCCGCAACCTCGGCCGCCCCGGCATCGTCTCCTGCGCGATCTCCGCGGTCGACATCGCGCTGTGGGACCTGAAGGCGCGCCTCCTCGGCCTGCCGCTGGCGAACCTGTTTGGCCGCTACCGCGAGGCGGTCCCGGTCTACGGGAGCGGCGGCTTCACCACCTACGACGAGGCGACCTTCGGACGGCAGCTCACCGGCTGGATGGAGCAGGGCATCACCGCGATGAAGCTGAAGATCGGCGAGTCGTGGGGGAGCAAGGTCGCCCGCGACCTCTCCCGTGTCGCCTTCGCCCGCAGCGTGATCGGCGACCGCGAGCTGTACGTCGACGCGAACGGCGGCTACAGCCGCAAGCAGGCGGTGCGCGTCGGCCGGCGCATCGTCGAGGAGCACGACGTCGTCTGGTTCGAGGAGCCCGTCTCCTCAGACGACCTGGAGGGCCTCCGCGAGGTGCGGGACCAGCTCACCTGCGACGTGGCGGCGGGCGAGTACGGCTACGACGAGCCCTACTTCGCGCGCATGCTCGCCGCCGGGGCGGTCGACTGCCTGCAGATCGACGTCACGCGCTGCGGCGGCTACACGTCCTTCCTGCGCGCCGCCGCCCTCGCCGCCGCGCACGGCCTCGCGGTCTCCGCGCACTGCGCTCCCGGCCTGCACGCGCCGGTCGCCGTGGGCCTCCCCAACCTGCGCCACATCGAGTACTTCCACGACCACGCCCGCCTCGAGGCGCTGCTCTTCGAGGGAACCCTCGCCGTCGTCGACGGGACCCTCACCCCCGACGCCTCCGTCGCCGGCCACGGCATGGCGCTGCGCGGCGACGACGAGTTTCGACTCGGCTGAAGCAGGCATCGCGCGAGAGGCGCCGCTCCCGGCGCGCCAGGCGGAGCGAGCCGGCCGGCGAGGCGAAGGAGAGCTGACGTGGACACCCTCGGTTACTTCCTGTCGAGCGAGGAGCACTCCCCCGCGGCGCTCGTCCACCAGGCGCGCGCCGTCGAGGAGGCCGGCTTCGACTCGGTGTTCATCTCTGACCACTTCCACCCCTGGAACGACCGCCAGGGGGAGAGCGCCTTCGTCTGGTCGGTGATCGGCGCCATCGCCGGGAGCACCCGCCTCACCGTCACGACCGGCGTCACCTGCCCGACCGTGCGCATCCACCCCGCCGTCATCGCGCAGGCCGCCGCCACCTGCCAGCTGCTCTGCGAGGGGCGCTTCCGCCTCGGAGTCGGCAGCGGCGAGAAGCTCAACGAGCACATCCTCGGTGATCGCTGGCCGTCCGCACAGGTGCGCCGGAGATGCTCGAGGAGGCGGTGGAGGTGATCCGCACGCTGTGGAGCGGTGGCGTCCGCAGCCACCGTGGCGAGCATTACACGCTCGACGCGGCGCGGCTGTACTCGCTCCCCGACGCCCCGCCGCCGGTGCTGGTCTCGGGCTTCGGGCCGAAGGCGATCCGCCTGGCGGCGCGCGTCGGCGACGGCTTCGTGACCACCCGGCCGAGCGCCGAGCACGTGCGGCTCTACCGCGAGGCTGGCGGCCAGGGGCCAGTGGTGGGGGCCTGCAAGTTCTGCTGGGGGCCCGACGAAAAGGCCGCGGTGGCGCTCGCGCACGACCTGTGGCCGACCGAGGCGCTCTCGGGGCAGCTCTCCCAGGAGCTGCCCATGCCGGCCCACTTCGACGAGGCGACCGCGCTCGTCACGCCGGAGATGGTCGGCGAGGCGCTCCCCTGCGGCCCCGACCCGGCCCGCTACATCGAGTCGATCAACGGCTTTGTCGAGGCGGGCTTCGACGAGCTCTTCATCAACCAGATCGGCCCCGACCTGCAGGGCTTCCTGCGCTTCTTCGAGAGCGAGGTGCGGCCGAAGCTCAGCATCAGCTGACCGCGGCGCCGCAGTGGATCCGGCGAGTCAGTGCTCCGCGCGAGCCAGTGCTCCGGGCGAGTCGGCGCTCAGGCGAGCAGGCCGGCGACGATGTTGATCGTCATCCCGAGGATCATCGCCCCGAAGACGAACGAGAGCAGGGCGTGGCGCAGGATCGTGCGGCGCACCGCGAGGTCGGTGATGTCGGTGTCGGAGACCTGGAAGGTCATCCCCACGGTGAAGGCGACGTAGGCGAAGTCGAGGTAGCACGGCGCTTCGTCGTGGCGGGCGTTGAAGTCGATGCCCCCGTCCTCACCGGAGTAGTAGAGGCGGGCGTAGCGGAGCGTGAAGACGGTGTGCACCGCGGCCCACGCGAGCACGACGCTCAGCGCGGCGAGGGCGATCATCGCCGCCTTGGTCCCCCCCGCGCTCTTGCCGGCGTGCAGCAGCGTCAGGCCCGCCCCGGCGATGCAGGCGGTCGCCGCCGAGACGACCACGAGGTCCGCGACGGCGGTGCTCGCATCCTCGCGATCGGCCCACTTCTCGGTCGCCTTGGCGTCGAGCGGGCGGATGATCCACCAGATCCGGGTGAGGAAGAGGAGCGACGCGACGTCCCAGCCGCAGAGGTCCGCCACCTGCCAGGGCGCGAGCGCCGCGCAGGCGATGCCCGCGGCGAGGCCGAGGGCCGCCGAGGTGAGGACCCGCCGCCCCGCTGGCGCGTCGCTCGGGCTCCCGCGCCGCGCGACGGTCAGCCCGTGCGCGTTCACGCAGGCACGACAGGCGGGGCGGTTCCGGAGCAGGTGTGCACGACCCCTCCGTACCCGAGGGGCGCGCTCGCCACACGCTGGGTGGGGGCGATTGGCCGGCGCGATCGACCGGTAGGCCTACTCGTAGCCCGGGTGCGCCGCCCGGTCGGCCTACGGCAGTGAGCAGATGAGCGACGCCGCGCCGATCTTCGAGTCCCTGCGCAAGCTTGACGCCCTGGAGAAGCGCTGGGGAGCCCCCCTGACCGGCGCAACGCGCGCCACCGCCCTCCCGCTGCACACGGAGCGCACCGCCCGGGGAAGCCGCCGACCGCAACCGCCTCACCGGGAGCTGAGCGCGACCGGGCGGGGGGGCGCCCGGGGCATCCTCAGGGCTCGAGCACGACCTCGCCGGGCCCCTTGTCGGGGCGCAGCCCGCGCCAGGAGGGGTGGCGCAAGTGCCCGTCCCCCGTCCACTCGCCGTACTGCACCTCGCCGACGAGCTCCGGGCGGACGAAGCGGGCGAGGCGCGTCTCGGCGGGGCTGAACGGCACCGTGAACGGGCTGTCCTCGCGCGCGAGCGGGGCGAGCAGCTCGAGCAGGGACCGGCGCGCCCCCTCGGAGAATCCGGTCCCCACCTTCCCGACGTACACAAGCCCCTCTGGCCCGGGGAGGCCGAGGAGGAGCGCGCCGAGGCTCCCCTTTCGCTCGCCGCGCCCCTCGGTCCAGCCCCCGATGACCACCTCCTGGGTGCGGAAGATCTTCACCTTCCGCCACGCACCGTTCCGCCGGCCCGGCGCGTAGCGCGAGCCGAGTCGCTTCACGACGAGCCCTTCGAGGCCGCGTTCACGCGCCACCTCGAGGAGCGCCCCGCCGTCGCCGCCGGCGACCGAGGGGGGCGTGGCTAGGTGCGGGGCGCTCAGCCCGAGACCCTCGAGACGCGCCCGCCGCTCCTCATAGGGGGCGTCGAGGAGGAGCTCGCCATCGAGGTAGAGGAGGTCGAAGACGAGCAGGCTGGTGGGGTACTCGCCGGCACGGCGCTCGACCAGTTGGCGGCCACCGAGGTGCAGCCGCTGCTGCAGGCGGCCGAAGCTCGGCCTCCCCTCCTCGTCGAGCGAGACGAGCTCGCCGTCGAGTACCGCCCGTCGCCCGCCGAGGAGGTCGGGCAGCTCGCCGAGCTCGGGAAACGAGCCGGTGAGGTCCTTCGCGTTGCGACTCTCGGCGCGCACCCGGCCGTCGGCGAGGTAGACGATCGCCCGCACCCCGTCCCACTTGAACTCGTAGGCCCACCCCTCGCCCGCTCCCGGCAAGGCACCCGCCTCGGCGAGCATCGGTTGGATCGAGGTGGGCAGCGGCTCGCCTCCCTGGCGCGCTGCGCGGCGCTCAGCCACGCCGCTCCTGGGCGCTCGCCCCGCGGCGCCCGCCCGACGGAGGCTTCCTCGCGCTGGTCGTGCTCATCTCGTGCTCTTCGCCTCGGCTCCGCGGCCCGCCTTGTGGATTACGGCCATCGTCGCGCCTCGGTCGCCCTCGTCGTCGGTGGCCCGGCCGCCGCAGCTCCGAGCGGCGCTTCCTCAGTCGCCCGCAGTCGGACGCCAGAGGCGGGCGCCCATCGTCGAGGAGACGACCGCCATCCCGGCCGCCCCGAGCAGCACGAGGATCGGCGAGAGGGCGAGCACCGCGCCACGCAGTCCGATCCCCCCGACGGCGAGCACGCGGCTGAGCGCGATCGCGCTGCCCACCGTCTCGGCGAGCAGGGCTCCGGCGCCGAGCACGACGAGCGCGAGGGCGGGACGGAGCTGGCGCGTGGTGAGCGAGGCGGCGTCGAGCGCGCGCACGACGCTCGCGCCGCAGCCACCGACGGCGAGCACGGTGGCGAGGGCGTAGGCGCAGAGGACCGCCAGCGCGACCGCCCCCGGGTGGTGCACCGGCCCGCGCAGCTCGGCGCGCGCGTACCAGGCGACGAGGCCAGTGAGCCCGAGCCAGCAGCCCACGATCGGCGCGGGGAAGCAGGCGGGGACGAGCACCCGCCGGTCACGAGATCGCAGCGCCGGGAGCACCACGGCCAGCCAGTAGCCGAACCCGACGAGGAGGACGACGCCGGCGCTCACCTCGAAGACGCTGCGTGCGAAGGAGTAGCCGCCCCAGCCCCACGAGGCGAGGCCCGGCGCCCGCTCGTCGTCGACCGCCTTGGAGAACGCCGCGGCGGCGGCCACCGAGGCGCACCAGGAGAGGAAGGCGATCGCGAAGCTCGTCACCAGGAGGTCGCGGCGGCGCTCCTCGGCCGTGCCGACGCTCGGTCGCAACCAGGCCGAGAGGGCGCCGCGGGCGAGGTCGAGCGCGGCGCGGCCACCGTGCCCCCGCTCCTCGGCGGCATGCAGCAGCTCGGGCCCGTAGCGCTCGCGAAAGCGCGCCGGGTAGGCAGCGAGGAGTGCCCGTTGCAGGCGCGTCGCGCTCATGCGAGCCCCCAGGCGCGGTTCGGCGCGGACGCCCGCAGGCGGGCGGTGCTGCGGGCGGCGAAGCGCTCCATCGAGGCGAGCTGGTCGCGCAGCACCTCGGCCCCGCGCGCCGTCAGCTGGTACGGGTGGCGACGGGCGTCCCCACCGTCGAGCCGCTCGATGAGCCCGCGCGACTCGAGCCTGGCGATCACCCCGTAGAGCGTCCCCGGGCCGAAGGCGGTCCCGGCCAGACCCTCGAGGTCGGCGAGGATCGCGAGTCCGTGCTTGGCGCCGTCGGCGAGGCTTCCGAGCACCAACAGCCCCGGATCGTTCCACTTCGGGTCATCGGCATGACGTGGCAAGGGATCCTCCGGTCCGCACTCTTGTTGGACATTATTATGTTCAACAAGAACTCCGGTTGCAAGCCGGCCTCAGCGGTGCACCGCGCGCTCGTGCTCCAGGTGCGAGGCGGGCTCCAGCTGGAACGTGCAGTGCTCGACGTCGAAGTGCGCGCCAAGGCAGTCGGCGAGGCGGTCGAGGACGAGGCCCGCCCCTCCATCGGCGAGCACCGAATCGGCGACGACGACGTGCGCAGAGAGGACCGGGACGCCGCTCGTCACGGTCCATGCGTGCAGGTCGTGGACGTCGATGACGCCGCTCATCTCGAGGATGTGGGCGCGCACCCTGACGAGATCGACATCCTTCGGGGCCGCCTCGAGCAGGATGTCGGCGGCGTCGCGCAGCAGCTTCAGGGTGCGCGGCACGACGAGCGCGCCGATGACGATCGACGCGAGCGCGTCCGCCCGCTCGTAGCCGGTGGTCGCGACGACAGCGGCGGCGACGAGCACCGCGGCGGCGCCGAGCAGGTCGGAGAGGACCTCGAGGAAGGCGCCCCGCAGGTTGAGGCTCTCGCCCTGGCCGCGCGACAACAGCGCCGCGCTCGTGAGGTTGCCGGCGAGCGCCACCCCGCCGAAGGCGAACATCAGCGACGGCCTCACCACCTGCGGGTGGTCGAGGCGGCGGACGGCCTCGATGAGGATGAAGACCCCGATGCCGAGGAGGAGGATCGCGTTCCACAGCGCCGCGAGGATCTCCGCGCGCTGCAGCCCGAAGGTGCGGGTGTCGCTCGGACTGCGCCCCGCGAACCAGATGGCGAGCAGCGACAGGCCGATCCCCGCCGCGTCGGCCGCGACGTGGCCGGCGTCGGCGAGAAGGACGAGCGAGTGGGCGAGCAGCCCACCCACGACCTCGGCGGCGAGGATCCCGAGGGTGATCCCGAGGACGAGCACGAGGCGCGCGCGATGGGCGACGGCGGCGGTCCCCCCGTGGCCGTGGCTCACGACGACCGCACCAGCACGAGGGCGGGGGCGCCCGCTCGGATCTCCCCGCTGCGCCCGGCGGCGAGCACGACGTCGGCGAGGTCCGAGAGCGCGTGCGCGAGGTGCTCGTCGGCGAGGCGGTAGGTGACGTTGCGCCCGCTCGCCTCGGTGAGGACGAGTCCCGAGTGGCGGAGGCGGGTGAGGTGATTGCTCGTGTTCGCTCGGGTAAGGCCGAGGAGGGCGGCGAGCTCGCTCGGATGCGCGGGCCCGTCGAGGAGGGCAAGGAGCAGCCGGCAGCGCGTCGGGTCGGCGAGCGCACGGCCCACCCGAGCGAGGGCGGCGAGTCGGGGCTCCACGGTCACGGAGCCGACAATACAGCAGTAGCTGTACCATTACGCATCCCGCTGCCCTGACGGCGGGGTTGGAGGAAGCGGGAATCGATGGGCGAGTCGCAAGGCGGCCGGGCCCGTCGTGGCCTCAGCACCCCCCTCCTCGTCCTCGTCGGGGCGGGCGTCGGCGCGGTGGCCGCGGTCCTCCGCCCGCACCCCGCCGCGGCGGCGGTGGCGCAGGACTGGGCGCCGTTCGTGCTCGTCGCCGGGCTGCTCGTGATCGGCGTCCTCGCTGACGACGACCGGCTCTTCGCGGCCGTGGGCGAGCGCCTCGCCCGCGCCGCGCATCACTCGGCGACGCTGTTCGTCGGTGCCGCCGCGGTCGTCGGCGTGGTCACCGCGCTCCTCAACCTCGACACCTCGGTCGCCTTCCTCACCCCGGTCCTCATCTACACCGCCCGCGCCCGCGACGAGCAGGGCGATGCCTACCTCTACGCGAGCCTGCTGCTCGCGAACGCCGCTTCGCTCTTCCTCCCCGGCTCGAACCTCACGAACCTCATCGTCCTTGGCCATCTCCACCTCGACGGCCGCCACTTCCTCGCCGAGACCTGGGCCCCGGCGCTCGCAGGCTTCGTCGCCACCGCGGCGGTCCTCGGGGTGCTCGAGCGCCGCGCCCTTCGCCACCGCGGGGGCGCCGCCACCGCTGGGCGGCGACCCCACCTCGGCGTCGGGCTCGCCTCGGTGACCGCCGCCGCGGCGCTGGTCATCGCGCTCCGCGCGCCAGCCCTGCCGGTCGCGGCGGTCGCGGTCGGAGCGGCCGCAGTGCGGACGGTCACCGACCGCTCGCTCTGGCGGCGCGCCGTGGCCGCCGTGGGGGTGCCCTCCCTGATCGGCCTCTTCGGCGTCGCCGTCGCCCTCGGGACGCTCGGGCGCGTGTGGCACGGCCCGGCGACGTTCGTAGGGCACCTGGACTCGGTTGGCTGCGCGGCTGTCGCCGCGGTCGCGGCGGTGCTCGTGAACAACCTTCCCGCGGCCTCGCTCCTCGCCGCCCGGACCCCGAGCCACCCGATCGCGCTCCTCGTGGGCCTCGACTTCGGCCCCAACCTCTTCCTCACCGGCTCGCTCGCGTGGCTGCTCTGGCTGCGGGCCGCACGGAGAGCGGGCGCCCGGCCCTCGCTGGCGCGGGCCTGCCGCCTCGGCGCCACGACGGTCCCCGTCGCGATCGCGACCGCCCTCGGGGCGCTCGCTCTCTCGGGCGCGCACTGAGGCTCGCGGTCGACCGACGCCGTCGATCGCGGGGCGCGCCGTGCGCTCGTGCGCACCCGCGGCGGGAAGCGCCAAACGTTTGGGGACGCTGCACGCGCGCACCTCGGCGACCGCCTGAGCAGTCGTTTCGGCTGCGCGCCACCGGAGCCCCGTGACCCTTCCGGTCCGCTGGCGCCTCGCACTGCTCTTTGCGCTCGGGGTCGCCGCCCTCGTCGCCGTCGGCGGCGCGATCTTCGTGAACGAGCTGAGCGGGGGGCTGAACTCCTCGCTCGCGGCCTCGGTGCAGTCGCGCTCGGCGTACGCGCTCGCGACCGGTCGCCGCGGCAGCGGGCTGCTCGCGGCGATGACCCAGAACGGGGCACCGGCGGGGCCGGGCGAGTTCGCGCAGATCGTCGACCCCTCGCGCGCATCGTCTCGGCCACCGGGCCGCTCTCCAAGCAGCACCTCGTCGGCCGGGCGACCCTCGCCGCGGCGGCGAGCCATCCGCTCACGACCGAGCGCAGCCTCTCCTCGGACGACGACCCCGTCGTCTCGGTGGCGGCGATCCGCGGCACGCCCAACTTCCTCGTCGTCGGGGCCTCGCTCGCGACCGTCGACCGGGCGATCGACGGCGTGCAGACGCTGCTGTTCGTGGGCGGCCCGCTGGCGGTCTTCGCCGCCGCCGTCGCCGGGGACGTGATCGCCGGTGCCGCCCTGCGGCCGGTCGAGCGGATGCGCCGGCAGGCCTCGGAGGCCTCCGCCGACGACGACGACTTCGCCCTCGACGTGCCGCGCACCGACGACGAGATCGCGGCGCTCGCGGAGACCCTCAACGACCTGCTGCGCCGCCTGCACGGCGCGCTCGGGCGGCAACGCGGCTTCATCGCCTCGGCCAGCCACGAGCTGCGCACCCCGCTCACCGCGCTCACGATGGAGCTCGACCTCGCGGCGCGCGCCGACCGCTCGCCCGGCGAGCTGCGCGCCGCCGTCGTCGCGGCGCGCGAGGAGGCGCTCCGCCTCGGCCATCTCTGCGAGGATTTGCTCCTGCTCGCGCAGTCCGAGTCGGGGGTCGACCTCGTGCGTCCACTGCGTCAGCCCGTCGCACCGGTACTCTCGGCATCAGTGGAGGCGATGCAGCGGCTGGCCGTCGAGCGGCACCTCTCTCACCCTCGACGCCGACGAGGGCCTCACCTTCGCTTTCGACGAGGTGGCGCTGCGACGGGCCGTCACCAACCTCGTCGACAACGCGATGCGCTACGCCCCCGCGGGGACCACGGTGCGCGTCACGGCACGCCGCGACGCGCAGGGGTCGCGCCGTGAGGTGGCGGTCCTCGACGACGGGCCGGGCTTCCCCGCGGCCTTCCTCCCCGGTGCGACCGAGGCCTTCAGCCGCCCCGACAGCGCCCGCGACCGCGCGCACGGCGGTGCCGGGCTCGGCCTCGCAATCGTGGCCGCGCTCGTGGAGGCGCACGGCGGCGAGCTCACCCTCGCGAACAGCGCACCGTACGGTGCAGCCGCGAGACTGCGCTTCCCCGACGCCACCGAGCCGCGAACGGCGCCGCGCGCACTGCCCGCCCCGACGGCGGGGCAGGACGTCACGGTGACCGAAGCGGGGCGCCCCCGAGCACGGAACGGAGTCGATTGAGCATGGCGGTTCGTCCCCCGCGCCGGCGGCACGGCGGCCGACCGAGGCGACGTCGCCGGGGCTGGCCGGCCGGTGTCGCCGCGATCGCGGTGATCGCCGCCCTCCTCGCGACGGCGGGGCGCGCGATTGACCCCGACCATCCCGCCACCGCCTCGTCGGTCGGCGGCTCCTCGGCCGGAGCTGCCGGCCGGTCGGGCCACGCGACGGTCGCCGCCCAGAGCTCGGCCCTCCCCGGGATGCCCCCGGTCGGGAACGCGAAGGACATCTACGCCGCGGACAACCCCTCGGGCCTGAGCCCGGCAGTGCGTGGCGACCGTCCCCTCATCTACGTCCCGAACTCCGGCGGGGATACCGTGACCGAGATCGACCCGAGGACCTACAAGGTCGTGCGCACCTTCGTGAGCGGCCGCAACCCGCAGCACGTCGTGCCCTCGTGGGACCTGAAGACGCTGTGGGTGACCAACGACCTCAGCAACTCGCTCACGCCGATCAACCCGAAGACGGGCCTGCCCGGGCCGAACGCCCCGGTGACCGACCCGTACAACATGTACTTCACCCCCGACGGCAGGCACGCGATCGTCGTCGCCGAGGCCCATCAGCAGCTCGACTTCCGCGACCCGCACACGATGGCCCTCACGCACGCGCTCTCGGTCCCCTGCCGCGGGGTGGACCACATCGACTTCTCGGCCGACGGCCGCTACTTACTCGCCACCTGCGAGTTCTCCGGGACCCTCGTGAAGGTCGCGACGGCGGCGGAGCGGGTCGTCGCCACCCTGCAGCTCCCGAGCGTCGGCGGCATGACGGGCATGCCCCAGGACGTCAAGCTCTCCCCCGACGGGAAGGTCTTCTACGTCGCGGACATGGTCGCGAACGGCGTCTACGAGGTCGACGGGGCCTCGATGCGGGTCATCGGCTTCATCCCGACCGGCCTCGGCGCGCACGGCCTCTACGTGAGCCGCAACGACAAGGCGCTCTACGTCTCGAACCGCATGGAGGGCTCGATCTCGGTGATCTCCCTAGCGACGCGCAAGGTGATCACCAAGTGGCGGATCCCCGGTGGTGGGAGCCCGGACATGGGCAACGTCTCGGTGAACGGCAAGGTGCTGTGGCTCTCGGGGCGTTACAACTCGGTCGTCTACGCGATCGACACATCGAACGGGAAGCTGCTGGCCGAGATCCCCGTCGGCACCGCCCCGCACGGCCTCTCGGTCTGGCCACAGCCCGGCCGCTACTCACTCGGCCACACCGGGATCCTGCGCTGAGCGCGCCCCGCGCGGGCGGGCGGCCCCGCGCCCGCACCACGTCGCGCCACTCCCGGCCCACCAAGGCGACCCTCGTGCGCCGCTGGAGCGTGCTCGTCGTCCTGCTGGCGGGGATCACCTCGGCCGCCGTCGTCATCGCCGGCCACCTCGGCAGCGGCGCGGCGCGCACCACCCTCACCTCGGCCCCGCGCGACCACCGTGGCGCGGCGCCGTCGGCGGCGCTGCTCACGGTCGCGACGCTCGGGTGGCACCTTCCCGCGGCCCTCTCGCGGCCGGTCGCGGTGGCCGTCGGCGGCGAGGCGCTGCTCCTCGCCGGACTGCACGCCGGCGACGTCTCGACCGCCGACGTCGTGCGGGTCGACCCGGCGAAAGCGAGCGCGGCCATGGTCGGCTCGCTCCCCGTCGCCGTCCACGACGCCGGCGGCGCCGCGCTCGGGGGGACGGCCTTCGTCTTCGCGGGCGGTGCCGCGACGACCCAGTCCGCGGTGCAGGCCTTTCGGGGCGTCCACGCCGTCGTCGCCGGCTCGCTCCCGGTCGGCCGCTCGGACCTCGCAGCGGTCACGGTGCACGGCGTCGCCTACGTCCTCGGCGGCTTCGACGGGAGCGAGCTCGTGCCGGCGATCCTCGCGACCCGCGACGGCAGCAGCTTCAGCACCGTCGGCGCCCTCGCGCAGCCGGTGCGCTACCCCGCGGTCGCGGCCCTCGGGAGCGAGGTCTACGTCGTCGGCGGCGCGCTCAGCACCACCGAGGGGACCCTCGGCGGCCCGCAGACCGCCGACATCCAGCGCTTCGACCCGGCCACGGGCTCGACGACGATCATCGGCCACCTCCCCCACGTGCTCAGCCACGCGATGGCGCTCGTCCTCGGCGGCCAGCTCTACGTCCTCGGCGGGCGCGACGGCACGCAGCTCTCGGGGGACATCTGGCGGATCGACACCCATAGCGGGCACGCGGCCCACGTCGGCAGCTGGGCGAGCCCGAGGAGCGACGCGGGAGCGGTCGTCATCGGCAGCGTGGGCTACCTCCTCGGCGGCGAGGTGAGCGGCCCCGTCGACCCGGTGGCCACCGTCACGGCGGTCCGCCTCGCCCACTGACCCGCGCCCGCCGGCAGACCCTCATCTGCTGTTCATGGTCATCTCATCTCCGGTTCCGTACCCTGTCGCAGTGCCCCTTCCCACGAGAGGAAACCCGTCGATGAAGCTGTCGGTGCCAGCCCACCCGAGCCTCGCCGCGGCGGGGGCGGCCGAGGGGCACTCGCCGCCCCGCAACGACCCCCGCACCCCGGCGGGCGGCACACGCGTCGCCGGGCGCGGCCCGGGGGCGGCTCCACTCGGCGGGGTTGCCGCCGACGGGGTACCCGGCCGATGACGCACCTCCTCCTCACCTGGGGCTACCTGGCGCTGTTCATCGCCGTGCTGCTCGCGGCGATGGGCATCCCGACCGGCTCCGAGCTCGTCATCGCCTTCGCCGGAGCACTCGCGAGCGGCAAGGTGAGCGGCAGCGAGCACCACCTCAACATCGTCGTCGTGATCGTCGTCGCCTCGATCGCGGAGCTCGCCGGCTCCTTCCTCGGCTACGGCATCGGCCGCGTCGGCGGGAGGCCGCTCGTCGAGCACCTCGGCAAGTACGTGCTCATCACCCCCCGCGACCTCGACCGCGCGGAGCGGCTCTTCCAGCGCCACGGCCAGCCGGTCGTCTTCTTCGGCCGCTTCATCCCGCTCGTCCGCTCCTTCGTCGGGATCGCGGCGGGGATCGCCGAGATGGCGGTGCTGCCCTTCGCGGTCTTCACCGGCCTCGCGGCGACGCTGTGGGTCGCGGCCTTCGCCCTCCTCGGCGACAGCCTCGGGGCGAAGTGGAACCACTCGCTGCACAGCGTGAGCACCGTCGGCTACGCCGTCGCCGCCCTCGTCGTGGTGCTCGGGGCCGCGCTGTTCCTGAAGCGCTTCCGCGAGGTGCGCCACGCGCACCGGGGCCTGCGACAGGTGCAGGGGGAGGCCGCGCCACGCGAGGGCTTGGTCCCGCTCAGCCAGCTGCCCGCGGAGCCGGTGGCGGGCGGAGGCCTGCCGACGACCGAGGGCTGACAGCGGGGCGAACCTCCCGACCGCACCCGCGGTCAGGCCGCATCGCGGTCGAGCACCTCCCCGATGAGCGCGAACTGCCGAGTGAGGTAGGTGGAGGGGAGGTACTCCTCGAGCACCCGCTTGCGGGCGGCGCCTCCGAGCTCTGCGGCGTGCGCCGGGTCGCGGAGCAACCCGGCCACCGACGCCGCGAACTCCTCGCCGTCGTTCGGGTCGACGAGCAGCCCGGACCGCTCCTCATCGATCTGGTCCTGGATCCCGCCAATGCGGCTGCCGAGGGTAGGGCGGCCCTTCCACATCGCCTCGGCGACCGTGAGGCCGAAGCCCTCGGCAAGGCTCTTCTGCACGACGACGTCGCTGCGGCGCTGCAGCGCATTGATCACCGCGGCGTTCTCCTCGAGGTCCGCCATCGGCACACAGCACAGGTGCACCTTCGCCCGCGCCGCGTCGGGGAGGCCCTCCCAGGCCGCGATCAGCTCGCGCAGCGTCTGCTCGCCCTCGGGGTCGTCCGAGACCGCCTCGGGCGCCGGGCCGGCGAGGATCAGGTGCACGTCGAGGTCGGAGGGGACGTGCGCGGCGAAGGCCACCATGATCCCCTGGTGGTCCTTCAGCGGGTCCCAGCGGGAGACCTGGCAGACGACGGGGGCGTCCTCGGGCACGGGGGCCTCCTCGAACATCTTCGCCCGGCGCGTGACGCGCTCGGCAGTGCCGTCCTGGCGGGAGAAGACGGGGTCCTCCTCCGCCGTCGTGGGGATGATCCCCGCGGCGTCGAGGATCGCCCGCACCTGCCCGGAGGTGAGGTCCTGGTTCTTCGGCGCGAAGGCGTCGATGCAGGGGGGGATGACGGCGACCCGCTGCTCGTCGAGGCCCTCCCAGCGATACTGGGCGCGCGAGAAGACCTGTGCCTCGGTGTGGTCCACGTAGGGGCGGAGGAAGCTCCAGGCGGCGCGTGTCTCCTCGCTCGGCTCGTCGGCGCCGACGTGGCAGGCCCAGATCACCCGTACCCCCGCCTCGGCGAGCGCCCCCGCGAGGCCGAGGGTCTGGGGGTCGTGGAGGACCGCGACGTCGCCCGGCCGTACCCGCCCGAGCAGTGACTCGATCTCGGGCTGCAGCGCCGACTCGTAGACCCGCCGCTCCTCCTCGCCGAGGCTCCCGCCATCGCCCCCGCTGCCGTGCAGCAGGTTGTGGATGCGCTTGGTGACCTCGAAGAACTCCTCGTTGCCCTCGGCGACGAGCCAACGGACGTCGATGTCGGCGCCGCGGGGGTAGCTGAGGATCGACTGCAGCATCTCCGCGACGCCGCCCCCGGCGGCCGTCGAGTTCACGTGCCAGACGGTGTGCCCCTCGAGACGGCTGCGGGCACCGGCGAGCGCGGCGAGGAACTCCGCGGCGCGCTCCTCCCCGAGGAGACGCTCGAACATCTCGGGGGGGCGGGGGCTGATCTCGACCTCATCCATGACTGGGCTCCTAGGGAAGGCGGTTGAAGGGCTAGCGGCAGGCGGCGAGCCCGCCCGAGGCGAGGGCCCCGGCGAGGACGACCCAGGCGTCGCCGTAGTAGGTGGGGGTCCGCTGCGACTGCGCGAGGGCGCGGGCCGAGAGCGCCGAGGCCGCGGCGCTGTCGCCGGCGGCCGAGGCGGCCGCGGCGCTGTCGCCGGCGGCCGAGGCAGCCGCGGCGGCGGCGAGGAGCGGGAGTGGATTGCTGGCCCCGTTCAGGGTGGCCCCGGTGAGCGAGAGCGCGAGCGCCCCGGCCCGGTCCCCCTTCTGCAGAAGCTTCCACCACGCCGCGGCGAGGGCGCGGGCCGTCGGGTCGCAGGAGGCGGCGAACCAGATCGGGATGCGCTGCGCGTCGAGGCCGTACTGGACGCCCGCGCCGCCGCCGGGGGCGGCGGTCGCGGTGAGCGCGCCGCCCGAGAGCGCGGCCCAGTCCGGAGGGAGGCGCCGGCCGCCGTGGGTGAGGGCGCCGACGAGGGAGATCGAGGCGCCCGCCGCCGCGCCCCAGCGGGCGTCGCCCGTCGCGGTGGCGAGGGCGGAGAAGACGCCGGGCGCGAGGTAGGAAGGGTCGACCACCAGTGGCTGGGCGGTGAGTGCCCACGGGCCGGCGACGGGGAGGGGGGCGCCCCCGGCGAGCGTCGCGCTCTCGTGCGCGAGCACCGCGGCGGCGACGCGCCTCCCAGCCCCGTGGAGCTCGCCCGCGCCAGCGCCGCGGTAGGAGAGCAGCGCGTAGGCGATGAGCACGTCGCCGTCGGTCGCTGACTGGCTGTCCTCGATCTGGCCGTCGCCGCTCGCGTGCCAGGCGAAGAGGCCGTCGGCGCGGGCGAGGTGCTGGCGGGTCCAGGTCCAGATTGTGCGCGCGACGGCTGGGGCGCCGGCCACCTCGGCGATGAGCATCCCGTAGGCCTGCCCCTCGCTCACGATGTCACTGCCCTGGTCGCGCCGCAGCACGCGGCCGTCGGCGGTGACGTAGCGGGAGAGGAAGCGCGTGGCCGCGCTCGGCCCCTTGCGCCCCGGCACCACCGCGGCGGGTGGCCGGCTCGTGGTCGGCGAGGAAGGCGCGGCGTCGGCACCGCACGCCGCGAGCACGGTGCTCATCGCGAGCAGGCCGAGGGCCGCGGCGCGTCGCATCTCACGGGATCGTCGTGGTCGTGGTCGTCGTGGTCGTCGTGGTCGGGGTCGTGGTCGTCGTCGCCCTCGCAATGGTCGTCGTCGTGGCCCTCGTGGTGGTGGTGGTCGAAGCCAGCGCGCTAGTCGTCGTCGGCGCGGTCGTCGTCGAGGTGGGCGCGGTCGTCGTGGTCGACGAGAGCCCGGTCGCGCCGCTGTTGCCGAGTGCCCCGCTGTTGCCGGCGAGCGTGGTGGTGGTGCTCCTGCCGGATGCGCCGCTCGGGAGGGTCGTCGTGACCGCCCCGTGGTGCTGGGTCGCCGGGCTCTTCGCGGCGCTCGCCCTCGCCGGGCCATAGTGCGCGGGGTGGCCGCTCGCCGGGCCGACGAGCTGTGGCGGAACGATGTTCGCGGGGCCGGGGGCGAGCACTGCGAAGGCGGCGGCGGAGGCGAGCCCCGCGAGGCCGAGGCTGCCGACCGCATAGGTGACCCGCCGGGCGCCGGCGCGGCGGTGCTCGGTGCGGCGGCGCTCTGCGAGCTCCGGCGGGAGGGCTGCACGCTGCGCGCTGAGGCTATTGATCGGCGCGCCGAAGAAACTCAGTGTGGGCCACAGGAGGAGGGCGGCGATGAGCATGCCTCCGTATCCCGAGCTCCGCGCCAGCGCGCCAGCGATCGCCGCCACACCGAGCACCCCGAGGAGGCACTCGACCCAGTTGCCGCGAATCGCGTCGCGCAGGTGACCCTCCTCCGCCGTCTTCGGGGTGCGCAGGAAGGCGGCCTCCTTGGCGAACAGCGCCTGCACCGAGGCGCGGGCGACGGTGAGGCTCGTCGACTGCCAGATGAGGAAGGCACCGATCGCGTCCCGCCAGGTCGCCCCCGTCCCCCGCCGCAACAGGGCGACGGCCCGCAGGAGGCCGAGGAGGACGAGGACGGGGATCGCTGCGAGGAGAAAGCCGGTGAGCTTACGAAACAGCAGGCCGCCGCTGAATGCGATGTTCGCCGCCCCGACGAGTAGGAAGGCGTAGAAGATGATGGCGAGCAGATCGCCGTACCACTGGATGGCCCCGGAGAAGTAGGCCCACCGCTGGCCCGCGTTCAGCCGGTTCTCCTCAGTACGGCGGCCGGGAAGCATCCACCGCCAGTGGCGGCGCAGGATCTGGATACCGCCGAAGCACCAGCGGAAGCGCTGGCCCTTCAGCGCCTCGAAGGTGAGCGGCATGATGCCCCTGCCGAAGGAGGGGTCGACGTGCAGGCCGGTCCAGCCGTCGCGCAGCAACCGCAGCGAGAGCTCCGCGTCCTCGGTGATGCACCACTCGTCCCAGCCCCCCGCCTGCTCGAGGGCACTCCGCCGGATGAGTCCCATCGTCCCCGCGAAAATCGCCGCGTCGCGCTCGTTGCGGGAGGGCTGGGAGACGGCGAAGAAGTACTTGTAGGAGTAGTAGAGGCGCCGGTAGAAAGCGGCCCCCTCCCAGTCCCGGTAGTCCTGCGGCGCCTGGATGAAGCCCACATGGTCGTCGGCGAACAGCGGCGCGCAACGCGCGAGGAAGGAGGGGTCGATCTGGTAGTCGGAGTCGACGACGCCGATAACCTCGGCGCGCTCGTCGATCATCTCCCGCAGTGCGTAGTTGAGCGCCCCCGACTTGTACCCCGGCCAGTCCGAGAGATGGGCGAATTTCACCCCGTGCTCGTCGCACCAGGCCTCGACGGGGCGCCACAGCGCCTCGTCGTCGGTGTTGTCGTCGAGGACGACCGTCTCGAAGTTCGGGTAGTCCATCGCCTGCAACGACACGAGCGTGGCGATGACCATGTCGGGCGGCTCGTTGTAGCAAGGGACCTGCATGCAGACGAAGGGGCGACGCTCGGAGTCGACCTCGTCAAGCTCCCGCTCCCCGATGCGACGGACCCACCTCGCCCTGCCGAGGGTGTCGCACAGCTCCCAGAGGTAGGCACACCCGAGGAGCGCCGCGAACAGCTCGAGGAGCAAGAGGATCATCCCGCCGATCGTCCCGCCGGCACCCAGATGGCTGACGAAGGTCCACCACAGCATGAAGACGAGGTAGGCGAGGAAGAGGTAGGTCGTGGCGGCCCAGCAGAGATGCGCGAGGGCGTTCCAGTTCCTCGTGACCGGCATCCACGCGAGGCTCACGATGACGAGCCCGACCGCCGCCGCCTCGAGGTTCGTGCGGGTCACCCCGATCGCGAAGAGGATCAGCGCGGTCACAGCGGCGAGCACCAACGTGGCGAGCGTGGTCGTGAGGAAGCGGCCGAGCCGCACCATCGCTCCGTCGCCGCGGCTCGATTGCCCCCGGATGAGGAAGAGCGCGAGGGTGGAGATCGGCGCGGAAAAGAGTCCGCCGAGCAGCAGCGCAGAGAGCATGAGGGATTCCTCCGACTTCGCTGTACCCCCAAGCGCCCGCGCCAACCGCGCGGACGGCGGAGGAGGAGCCGACGCGGTCCGCATGGGCCCGGCGCTGCGTGGCGCGGCAGCGTTAGCGTCGTCCCCGATGACGCGAGCCCGCCGGGGCCGATGACGGCGACGCCGCCTCGAGTGGCCGGCGCCGGAGCGTCGCTGCGGGACGCGCTGCGGCCCGACCTCTCGGCGATCGCACCGTGGGCGGGACTGCTCCGTGCCCTCCCCGTCGTGGTGATGGTCGCGATCGGGATGGGGCTCGGTCAACCGCGGCTCGCGCTGACGCTCGGGGTCGGCGCGAACTTCGTCGCCACCGCCTCCCTCGTCGGCGCGACCCGCGTGCGGGCGGGCCTGCTGTTCGTCGACGCCTTCGGCCTCGGTCTCGCCACCTTCGTCGGCTCGGCGAGCGCCTCGAAGGAGACCCTCCATCTCCTCCTCCTCGCCCTGTGGTCCTTCCTCGCAGGGCTGCTCGTCGCCGGCGGGCTCGGCCCTTCGACGGCCGGGGTGCAGTCCGTGATCGCCTTCGTCGTGTTCGGGCGGTTCGTGGACTCGGCCGGGCCGGCACTCGGGCTCGGAGGGCTCGTCACCCTCGGCGCGAGCGTCGAGGCGCTCGTGCTCGTCGTGCTCCGGCTCCCCCCGACGCTGCGGGCGCAGCGGCGCGCGGTGGCGGCCGCCTACCGGTCGCTCGCCGCCCTCGCCCTCGACCTCGGCTCGGACACGCCGACACCGGTCGGCAACGCCCTCGACGGGGCGGAGGCGGCCCTGTCAGTGGCGGGGCTGTTCGGCCGGACCGACCTCCGGGTGCTGCGCGCCCTCGTCGCCGAAGGATGGAGGATGCGCGTCGAGCTCGGAGCGCTGCGCGGCCTCCGCCGCCGGCTGGCAGGCACCCGGCCGGAGGAGGCACTCGACGCCCCACTGCGCGCCGCCTCCGCGGCGCTCGAGGAGATCGCGGACGCGCTCGCTCACCGGCGTCTGCAAACAGGGGCCGGGGCGTCGGCCACGGACAGTGGGCGCCTCGGCCCACACACACCGGTCTCGCCCGAGCCCCTCTTCGGCCAGTGGTCCACCCACTTCGGGGCGCTCGGGGGGCAGCTGCGCGCGGCGCGCAAGCTCGCCGACGACGCCCATCGGCAGGTGGTGGTGGGCCGGAAGCTCGACTGGCCGCAGCACCGAAGGGGCGCCAGCACGGCCCGGCCGCAGCCCCGCGAGCTGCTCGGGCGTGCGCTCCACGTCGGCCCGGCGGCGCTCCGACACGCGGTCCGCCTCGCCGTCGCGGTCCCCACCGGTGAGCTCGTCGGAAGGGCCCTCGGCTTCCCCCGCAGCTACTGGGTCGCCTTCGCCGTCGCCGTCGTGCTGAAGCCGGACTACAGCAGCCTGTTCCGGAGTGGGCTCGGCCGCATGCTCGGCACGGTCCTCGGCGGGACGGCAGCAGCGCTCATCGTCGGCGGGCTCCGCCCCGGCGCCGCCGCCGTCGTGGCCCTCGTCGCGTTCACCGGCTGGGCGGCCTACTCCGTGTGGTCCGCGAGCTTCGCCGCAGCGATGGCGTTCATGACGGCGCTCGTGCTGATCCTCCTCTCGACGACCCAGGCCGACACGCTCGCGACGGCACTCGACCGCCTGGTCGACACCCTCACCGGCGGGGCCCTCGCGCTCGGCGTCTACCTCCTCTGGCCGACGTGGAGCCGCCTCGACGCGCAGCGGGCCCTCGCCAGCCTCATCGACGCCGAGGCGCACTACCTGGGGTCGGTCCTCGGCGCGCTGGAGCTCGAGGAGGTGAACGGGAAGTCGCTCGCCGTCGCGGCGCGAGCGACCCGCCTCGCCTTCTCCGGTGCCGAGGCGGCGGTCAGGCGATCGCTCAGCGAGCCGCGGCCGCAACGCATCGACGCCCGCACGGGCGCCGGGACGCTCGCCATCACCCGCCGTCTCATCGAGGTCACCCACTCGCTGCGCATCGCAGCGCAGGAGGGGCTGCGCGTCGAGCAGAGCCACGAGCTCGCGGATTTCGCCGAGGCCGTCGGCCGCTCGCTCGAGTCGAGCGGCGAAGCCCTCGCGGAGCGCGCGCCGCCTCCCGCCGGCGGGGATCTCCGCGCCCGTTACGGACGGCTACGGACCGAACTCGGAGCCCAGGGGATGTCTGATGTACTCGCACTGCAGTTCGACGAGGTCGTCGACGCCACGAACAGCCTCGAGGCGCTCGTCGCGGCGGCACCGCAGCCGGCCCACGAGGCCCCCGCGCCTCGGCGTTGGCTCGAGGGGCGGCACGAGGGGGGGTCGCGCGCGGCGCGCACCGAGTAGGCGATCTCCACGCTCTGCCCGGAAGCGCTCGCTCGCTCCCGAAACCGAGCTCCGCTTCGGTGAACCCCACCGCCGATCCGAACAGCCAGCACGCGAGCTCCCGCGTCGCCAGCCCAGAGCTTCGACGATCCGGCAAGGTCGTGACCATCGCCCCGCCGAAGGCCCGAAGGCCCGAGGCGCGCTCAGCGACCGAGTTCGTCGGAGTACGGCGTCGGCTTCTCCCCTCCGAGCTCGCTGAGGCGCTCGTTGATCGCCTGCGCGAGGAGGTCGTAGTCGAGCCGCGCGGGCTCACGTGCGCCGGCGACGAACTCCGCCACCTCCTCGGGGCGCGCCATGCCGCCGAGCGCGAAGTAGGCGTACCAGAGGTCGGCGACCGAGAGCCCGGCCTGCAGGCGCGCCTTGTCGAGAAGCGTCTGCCCCGGTCTGGTCACTCCCCGTTCGTTACCCGTTCCTCGGCCCGCTCGATGAGCGTGGTGGCGATCTCTCGCACCTTGCGATTCTCGCGCTGTGAGCTCCGGCGCAGTGCGTCAAAGGCCTGCTCGCGGGTGAGCGCCTGCTAGCCCATCAAAAGGCCGGTGGCGATCCCGATGGCCTCCCGGCTGGCGAGCGCCTCCTTCAGGTTCGCGGCAGTCTCGTTGACGCTCATGTACGCGAGGGCGTTGCGCAACGCGATCGAGGCCTGCTCGGCGAAGAGCTCAGCGAGGCGCTGCTCGGCGCCTTGGAAACCGTCGGGGGCGTGCCCGTAGAGGTTGAGCGCGCCGAGGGTCTCGTCGCGGACACGCAAGGGCGTCGACAGGCTCGTGTGGAAGCCCGCCTCGATCGCCGCCGACGCGTACTCGGGCCACCGTTCCCGCGCGGTGTCGATCTCGACCCGCAGCTGCTCGCCGGTGACGATCGCCGCGAGGCAGGGGCCGAGACCCGAGCGGTACTGCGCGTCGTCTGCCTGCCTCGCGTCGGCGCTCGTCGAGTTGCTGGTGAAGACCGCGCCACCACGGACCAGCGAGATGCTCCCGGCGCTCACCGAGGGCATCGTCTGCGCGAGGACCCGCAGGACGTGCGCGAGGAGCTCTTCGAGCGAGTGCTCGTCGAACAGCACCCCGCCGAGCAGGGGGAACGGCTCCGCCAGTGGTTCAGGCGCGCCCGCATCGGCCACGTCGGCTCCCGATCGCAGAGTGGGTCTCGGGGTCGAGCCCGACCTCGGGGACCAGGTACAGCACCGGCCACTCTTTGACCAGGTTGCAGATTGTCGCTCGCAACCTACTCGGCCACCGTTCGGCGGCAGCCGCCCGGCGCGACCGCGGCTGGGTTCGCGCCCATCCGGTTCCGAGCGTTCGCGGCGGGGTATGGGTCCTCTGCAACAGCGGCCCAAAAAGCGGGCTCACATGATCGAACACGAGCTTCCGCGTCGCCTGACCGCGGGTGAATCGTCGAGCAATGTGCCGTCGACCTCGGCATCGTCGAGATGGCGCGGCCCTGCTGCTCGTCGACGAGCTCGTCAACAACGCGATCCAGCACGGCGCCGGGCGCATCGTGCTGCGGGTGCGGCGCCCACCGGGGCTGTGGGTCCGCGTCAGCGACGAGGGAGGCGAGTTCCCCTGCCAGCGGTCGCCAGTTCCGACCGACTCCGGGCGGAAGAGGGCTCCTGTTGGTGGAACGGCTCGCGCAGACCTGGGGCGTCGAGCCCGCCGCCCTCGGCAAGACCGTGTGGTTCGCTCTCGGCCGCTGAACGCGTCGGCCCATCGGCGTCGTCCACGCCGCGCTCGCGAGCTAACGATCGCTCGCGGGCCGCTCGGTGGCGAGATGCTGCGCTGACTCGACGATCTCCAGCGCCAGGTCGTGGACCTTGCGGTTCGAGCGCTGGGAGGCGCGCTTCAGGACCTCGAAGGCCCTTTCGGGGCTGTAGCCCTCCTGAGCGATGAGGATCCCTTTGGCCTGGTCGATCACGCCGCGCGACTGGAGGGCGTCCTCGAGGTGGCGGCGGAGCTCGTCGGTGCGCCAGAAGGCGCGGGCATTCGCGAGCGTCACGGCGGCGTGGCTCGCGAACACCGCGCCCGAGCGCGCGGCCCGGTCGTCGAAGCCGTGCTCGGTAGCCGAGTAGAGGTTCAACGCGCCGATCCCGTCGCCCCCGACGACGAGCGGATAGGACAGCACCGCGTGCACCCCGTTCGCCGCCGCTTCACGGCAGAACTCCGGCCAGCGCTCCTCGGAGTCGGTGGAGTCGATCCGGTTGGTGATCTGCCGACGGTAGGCGTCGAGGCACGGCCCGGCGTTCACCCGGTACTGGAAGGCGTCGACACTCGCCGCGACGGCGCTCGTCGCGACCGTCGTCGTCGGCCCGCTCCGCTCGAGGAGGGTGATCCCGGCCATCGAGCAGCCGGCGACGCTGGCACAGGCGAGATCGACCACCTGCTGCAGCGTGAGGTCGAAGGACTCCTCGCCGGGTGCTGCGGTCGCAAGGGAGCGCACTACGTCGGATTCTTCCGGCTCGGCCACCAAGCTTCCGATCTCGGCTTCGGAAGCTGTTCCCCAGAACTGGGAGGCGGCGCTAAGCCAACCCCACCAGCATAGGCATCGCCGGCCGATCCGCCGCCGCTCGTGGCTCGGCGCGGCCCGCCCGCGGCTACAGGCGGCGGTCCAAGAACACCTCATCGACCCAGAGGTACGCACCGCCACGCCAGTGGCGGAGTCCGTCCGGGCCGACCGCCTGCTCGACCCAGTCCTGCGCGCTGAACTCCTCGTCGATCGCCGACATCGCCCGGTCCGGCGTCGAGTAGATGCCGCGCGGCACCGCCGGCTCGTCCTCGTCCCACTCGCTCGTGATGAAGACGGTCGCCGGTCGTCGCTCGCTCATGTCGGCGATTCTGTCGGCAACGGCCGGCGGGCGCCGGGAGCGCGGTGGCGCCCCCGTGTCGCGGGGCCCGCGGGGCCGCGCGGGAGGAGAATGGGCCGGTGACCGTCCGCCACGCACCCCGACGGTCGGCCGCCCGAGCAGCGGGCCTCGCGCTCGCCCTTGTCCTCCTCGGCACGGCCGCGGCCGCGGTCACGGCCGCGACGGCGCGCGCCGCGACGGCGACCCCGTCGCCCTGCGGCCGACCCGTGCCGGCGCCCCGCTACCGCCACGTCGTGTGGATCGTGATGGAGAACCACGGCTACTCGTCGGTGGTCGGATCGGCGGCCGCGCCCTACCTCGCCAGCCTCGGGAGCGAGTGCGGCCTCGCGACGTACTACCGCGCCGTCGCGCACCCGAGCCTGCCGAACTACCTCGCGCTCACCTCGGGGACGACCGACGGGATCGTCGACGACGGAGAGCCGAGCGCCCACCACGTGGCGACGACGAACCTCTTCTCACAGCTGAAGGGCGACTGGCGCGCGCTCGAGGAGTCGATGCCGGGCGCCTGCGACAAGGTGACGAGCGGCTCCTACGCGGCGCGCCACGACCCCGCGGCCTACTACACCGATCTCGCGTCGACCTGCTCGCGCGACGACCTCCCGCTGCGAGCGCCACCCCCGCTCTCGGCCGCGTTCACCTTCGTCACCCCGAACATCTGCGACGACATGCACGACTGCCCGGTCGCGACCGGTGACGCCTGGCTCGCCCGCTTCGTGCCCGGCCTCCTCGCGAGCAGCGAGTACCGGTCGGGCGAGATGGTGCTGTTCATCACCTGGGACGAGAGCGACACCGGGCCGGCGAACGAGGTCGCGACCTTCGTCGTCGCGCCGTCGGTCCCGCGCGGGACCCGGGCTGCCACCCCCTTCACCCACTACTCGCTGCTGCGCACGACCGAGCAGCTGCTCGGCCTTCCGCTGCTCGGTGCGGCGAGAACGGCCACCTCGATGCTCCGCGCCTTCGGTCTCTGAAGCAGCGCCTTCCGGGGGAGCTGCCGGGAGGCGCGGAGCTCCGGAGGGGCAGCGACGGCGCGCCGCGCCCCTCCGGAGCCGGGGGAACCTCCTAGGAGTGCCCGTGACCTCCCTCGCCGGTGACCTGCCCGGTCGTCGGGTCGAGGAAGAGCGGCGGGTTGCGGTCCTCGCCGAAGCGGAAGAGCGTGGCGAGCGAGCCGGCGCTCTGGTCAGCGGCGCCGTTGCCCATCGCTGCGAGGGACCAGTTGTACTCGATGAAGCGGACCACCGAGCTCTGGTCGACGAGGGTGTTCGAGACGGCGTTGTGCCGCGAATAGGGGGAGACGACGAGGAACGGGATGCGCACCCCTACCCCGCACTTGCCCTGCTCGGGGGTGTTCGCCGAGCTCTGCGGGACGATGCTCGACGAGCCGCAGCTGCCGGGGTTGGTGAGCACGTCGAGCGGGGTCTGCGAGCCGCTCACGACCGGGGCATCACGTGGTCGTACCAGCCGTCGGAGTCGTCCCAGGTGATCACGACGGCCGTCGAGCTCCAGCTCGGGAGGGACTCGAGGTGGTTGATCGTCGACACCAGCCAGGCCTGCTCGTCGAGCGGGTCCGAGTACCCGGCGTGGCCGTCCTGGTACTCGGCGGCCTTCAGGTACGAGACCTGCGGCATGTTGCCCGCGTCGGCGGCCGCCCAGAAGTCCGCGAGGTCGTACTGGTGGTTCGTCTGGTCGTCGTGGCCGATCGCCGCCACCGAGGTGGGCGGAAGGTGCATCGGGTTGGCCGTCGAGGCGTAGTACTGGAAGGGCTCGTGGTGCGGGCTGTAGTCGGCGACGGTCGCGCCCCCGACGTTGTTGTGCGACTCGGCGCAGACTTGCGCGGTCGCGGGCGGGGTCGTCCCCTCCCCGGGCACGTAGCCGTTGTCGAAGCCGCCCTGGAACCAGCCCCAAGAGATGCCCGCCGTCGAGAGCTCCTGGCCGACGTTGTTCCCGCCCATCGTGACCGTTGCAGCCGGAGCGCGGCCGTCCTGGACGTAAGAGCAGAGGTCGTAGGTGGGGTCGGCGTCGGAATAGGTCGTGCCCGGCCCGGCCGCCGGCTGGTTGGCGAACTCGTCGGCCCGGTCACCGAGGTCGTGATCGCCGAAGACGCGGGCGCCGCGGCGTCATAGCCGGCCGGCGCGGGGCACGGGCTGTCGTTGATCGTGGCGCTCGTCGGGCGGCAGATCGCGCCGTAGGTCTGGGCCGCGGCGACGTTGAGCGCGCCCGGCGTCGAGGGGCCGTAGGTCGTCGCGTACGCGTTGTCGCTCATCGAGAAGTGCTGCGCGTAGTTCCACAGCGCGGTCACCGTGTTCCCGTCGTAGTAGTCGAGCGCCGCGTAGTTGCTCGAGGCGCCGGCGGGGATCGGTGAGGGGTTGGTGAGGCCCGCGTTCTCACTCGTGAGGCAGCTCTGCAGCGTGGCGTTGTTGCCCGTCTGCTGTGCGACCTGGTCGACCGCGCCGTGGTCCTCCGCCGCCTGCTCGGCGGTGTAGGCGTGGTCCTGGTCACAGGCCATCGCGTCGGAGGGGTCGAGCCGCACCGGGTTCGACTCGTTGCCGTTCGCCGCGAGCAGGGGGCCGCTCGGCTGGCCGTTGCTGACCGAGGACATCAGGCCGTTCACCGACGGGGTGCCCTTCGCCGCGGTGAAGGTCGACTCTCCGGAGGGGTTGCTCGCGATCGGGTAGGTGGCGAAGTAGTGGTCGAACGAGACGTTCTCGTCGAAGATCACGACGAGGTGCTTGATCGGCGTCTTGGTCGAGGCGAGCCCTGCCCGCCTCCGCCGTCGTGGCCCTTCGGCGCTGCCGAGCCGATCGCCGTCGCGCCGAGGACGAGCGCCCCCACAGGGCCGCGACCATCGCCGGAACAGTTCGGGTGAACCTCACTGGTCGCCTCCTGTTGTCCCGCGTCGGTGGTCGGGCGCGCCGCGGGCCTCGCGCCTCTCGTGGTTGTACGGCCGCGAGTTGAAGGTCGTGAGACCGCTGGGTGACGCGGGGCGGACGGCGCGTGAACACTCGTCGACGCCGGCCGGGGCTCAGGAGGAGGCTTCGGCCTCCTCGGCGAGCGACAGCCAGTGCGCCTCGACCTCGGTGAGGGCGGACTGCACCTCGGCGAGGTCGGAGCCGATGCGACCGAGCTCGACGTGGTCGGTGCTCGAGTGCATCGCCGCGGCGAGCTCGTCGCGGCGGCGCAGGAGGCGGGCCATCTCCTTGTCGGCCTCGCGGAGCTGGCGGCCGATGGTGCTCGCCGAGCGCGTCCCTCTCCCGGCGGCGGGGCGCGCGACAGCCACGCGCGGGCTCGTCGGACGCGCCGCCGGCTGGGAGATCGCGCTCACCCAGCCGGCCACCCCGCCCGGCACCCCGACCAGTCGGCCGTCGCCGGGAAGGGCGACGATGCGATCGGTGACCCGCTCGAGGAAGGTCCGGTCGTGGCTCACCGTCACGAGCGCGCCCGGCCAGTCCTCGAAGAAGTCCTCCATCCTGCGCAGCGTGTCGAGGTCGAGGTCGTTGGTCGGCTCGTCGAGGAAGAGCACGTTCGGCCGTTCGACGAGCACGAGCAGCAGCTGCAGGCGGCGGCGCTCGCCCCCTGAGAGCGTCGCGACGCGGGCGAAGGGGAGCTCACCGGTGAACCAGAACCGCTCCATGAGCGCCACGTCCTCGGGAGCGCCGGCGGGGCGCCCGGGGCCGGCGACGAGGTCGCGCACCCGCGCCGAGGCGTCGAGCTCGACGCCTCGCTGGTCGTAGTAGCCGCGCACCACGGTGGGCCCGACGACGACCTCGCCCGAGGTCGGCGTGCGCCGTCCGGCGAGCAGGTCGAGGAGCGTCGACTTGCCGCTGCCGTTCGCCCCGACGACGCCGAGGCGCTCGCCGGGCGCGAGGTCGAGGTCGACCCCGGCGAGCACCTCGGGGGCGTCGGGGGCGTAGCGGTAGGAGAGCGCGGCGCACTCAATGACCTTCTCGCCGAGGCGCGGCGTGTGGAAGGCCATCTCGAGCTCATTGGCGCGCGCCGGCGCGACGGGGCGCCCCTCGACGATCTTCAGCGCGGCGTCGATGCGCGCCTGCGGCTTGCGGGTGCGGGCCGGAGCTCCCCGGCGCAGCCAGGCCAGCTCGCGGCGCGCGAGGTTGCGCCGGGTGGCGTCCGCGGCGGCGGCGCGCTCCTCGCGCTCGGCGCGCGCCTCGAGGTACCCGGCGTAGCCGCCCTCGTGGACGTAGTGCTGGCCGCGGTCGATCTCCACCATGCGCGTCGTCACCCGATCGAGGAGGTGTCGGTCGTGCGAGACGAGGATGAGGCCGCCGCGCAGCGAGAGCAGGTGCTGCTCCAGCCAGGCCACCGCCGAGAGGTCGAGGTGGTTGGTCGGCTCGTCCAGGATCAGCAGCTCGGCCGGGCGTGAGAGCACGGCGGCGAGCGCGACCCGCTTGCTCTCGCCCCCGGAGAGCTCGCCCACGTCGGTCGCCGCGTGGCTGCCCATGCCGAGGCGCTCGAGCACCGCCCTCGGCTCCCATCCCTCCCCGACCGCCGCGCCCACCAGGCCGGCGGCGAGCTTTGGGTCCTGGTCGAGGTGGCCGACCCGCGAGCTGCGGGCGCGCCGCACCGTGCCCGAGTCGGGGGTCTCGACGCCCGCCGCGACGCGCAGCAGCGTCGACTTGCCGGTGCCGTTGATCCCCACCACCCCGACGCGCTCGCCCTCGCTCACCGTGAGCGATAGCGCCTCGAACAGGATGCGGTCCGAGCGGCGCACGGTCACCGCCTGCAGGTCGAGGAGGACGGGCATTGGGCGAGGGTATTCCCCTCAGCTCAGCGGCCTGGCCGTCAGGTGAGGGGCGGCGGGTCCACAGGTAGGCGATGCGAGGGCCGCGAGCGCCACGACCAGGAAGAGGCCCGTCCCGTCACCAGTCGGACAACCATCACCCGGAAGCACTCGCGGTCCGACGCGCGCGGGCGACGACAGCCGAGCGGATGTCGGTCTTCAGGGGTCGGAACCACGGGCTCAACCGCAGCCCAGGCGGCATCAAATACTTCCGGGTCGAGCGCGCGCAGGATGGTGGGACCTCCACTCGGTCGTCGGGGGCGGGGGGTTT
>DATLTN010000020.1 GCA_035533595.1 Acidimicrobiales bacterium | reverse complement strand
CATGTGCTCGGTGCCGATGTAGTTGTGGCCGAGCTGCAGCGCCTCGCGCAGCGACAGCTCGAGGACCTTCTTCGCGCGCGGCGTGAAGGGCGGCGAGCCCGTCGGCGCGGAGCCGGCGGGGCCGATCGTCTCCTCGACCTTCTCGCGCACCGCTTCGAGCGAGATGCCGAGCGACTCGAGCGCCTTGGCCGCGAGACCTTCGCCCTCGTGGATCAGGCCGAGCAGGATGTGCTCGGTCCCGATGAAGCTGTGGTTGAGGAGGCGCGCCTCCTCTTGGGCGAGCACCAGCACTCGTCGTGCACGGTCTGTGAATCGCTCGAACAACTCGGACTCCCTTGCGGTCGGCCTCTGGGCAGAAAGTCTACCGATCGGACCGCCGCTCCCTACGTGCATGACGGAAAACTCCGCGGCGGACTTGAGCGCGCATCCTCGGCGGTGAGTCGGTTCGAGCGAGCTGACCCACCGCCGCATTGTCAGGCCTGCGTCTCGGTGGCGTATCGTCGCGGCGCTGTGATCGCACCGGACCTGTTCTCCCTCTCGGTGCCCGAGACCGAGCTGGATCGCCTCGAGGAGCAGCTGCGCACGATGGTCGTGCGCGGCGACCCCTTCCTCGACGAGATCGCCACCCACCTCATCGCCGCCGGCGGCAAGCGGCTGCGCCCCGCTCTGACACTCGCCGCGGCCTCGCTCTCGGGGCGCCCCGCCAGCGAGGGGACGCTCCTCGGGGGCGTCGCCGTCGAGCTCGTGCACCTCGCCTCGCTCTACCACGACGACGTGATGGACGAGGCGCCGCGGCGGCGCAACGTCGTCTCGGTGAACGCCCGCTGGGGCAACCTCCTCGCCATCGTGGCCGGCGACTTCCTGCTCGCCCGCTCCGCCGAGATCGCCGCCTCCCTCGGCACCGAGATCGCCGGGCTGCTCGCGGCGACCCTCGCGCGCCTGTGCGAGGGGCAGGTCGCCGAGGTGAAGGCCGCCTACCAGCCGGGGCGGACCGAGGAGGAGTACCTCTACGCGATCGCCAACAAGACTGCGGCGCTGATGGCGACGGCCTGCCGCATCGGTGCGCTCACGGCCGGTCTCGACCCCGCCCGCACCGACGCCCTCACCACCTACGGCGAGTGCTTCGGGATGGTCTTCCAGATCCGTGACGACGTCCTCGACGTGATCGCTAGCGAGGAGGAGCTGGGCAAGCCGCCCGGCCAGGACCTCGCCGAGGGGATCTACACCCTCCCCGTGCAGCGGGCGCTCAACGACCGCCGCGTCGCGCTCGAGCTCGCCCCGCTCCTCGGCAAGCCCCTCGAGGGCGTCGAGCTCGGGCGCGCCCGCGAGCTCATCGCCTCGACCGACGCGGTCGCCGAGTCGGCGACCGTGGCGCGGGGCTACGTGGACGAGGCGCTCGCGGCGGCGGCCCGCCTCGGTGAGGGCGTCGTCCCCGCCGCGCTCGCAAAGCTCGCGATCAGCCTCTTCGACGACCTCGAGCTCCAGACCCGCGCCCTCGCCAGCTGACGGTCACCCCGCGGCGGGCCCCTCCGCTGCGGCCCCCTCGGCCACCGGCGCGTCGCCGGGGGCGGCGCGCTCTGGGCGGAGCGCCGGGAAGAGCACCACCTCGCGGATGTTCGCCTTGTCGGTGAGGAGCATCGTCAGGCGGTCGATGCCGAGGCCGATGCCCCCCGCCGGCGGCAGGCCGTGGCCGAGGGCGCGCAGGAACTCCTCGTCGAGGGCCATCGCCTCCTCGTCGCCGGCGGCTCGTCGCGAGGCCTGGTCGGTGAAGCGTCGCCGCTGGTCGTCGGGGTCGACGAGCTCGCTGTAGGCCTCGGCGATCTCCCGCCCGGCGATGATCGGCGTCAGCCGCTCGACGTAGCCCGGCTTGGAGCGGTGGCGGCGGGTGAGGGGCGAGACCTCCTCGGGGTAGTCCATGACGTGCACCGGGCCGACGAGGGCGTGCTCGGTCGTCTTCTCGTAGAGGGCGTAGAGGATGCGCCCGGCGCCCTCCGCGGGGGACACCTCGACGCCGAGGGCGGCGGCGCGGCGGGCGAGCTCGTCGCGCCCCATCTCGAGGTTCGCCTCGGTGCCGGTGACCTCCTCGACGAGCTCGGTGAGGGTCGCGCGCCGCCACGGCGGGGTGAGGTCGATCTCGACCCCCTCGAAGGTGATCACCGCCGAGCCGTTGAGCGCCTCCGCGCTCGAGGCGACGAGGCGCTCGAGGAGGCCGGCCATGTCGGTGTAGTCGCCGTAGGCCTGGTAGGCCTCGAGCATCGTGAACTCGGGGTTGTGGCGGGGCGAGATGCCCTCGTTGCGGAAGACCTTGCCGATCTCGAAGACCCGCTCGAAGCCCCCGATGACGAGGCGCTTCAGGTAGAGCTCGGGCGCCACCCTGAGCGAGAAGTCGGCATCGAGCGCGTTGTAGTGGGTGAGGAAGGGCTTCGCGTTGGCGCCGCCGGCGAGGGGCTGCAGCACCGGCGTCTCGACCTCGACGAAGCCGAGGCCGTCGAGGGTGTTGCGGAGGTGGCGGACGATCCTCGAGCGGGCGAGGAAGGTCTCGCGCGAGCCCTCGTTGGCCCACAGGTCGACCTCGCGCTGGCGGTAGCGGAGCTCGGTGTCCCGCACGCCGCGCCACTTGTCGCCGAAGCCTTGGCGCGAGGCGGCGAGCAGGACCCACTCCGAGACGAGGACCGAGAGCTCGCCGCGGCGGGTGCGGATGATCTCGCCCTCGGCCCCCACCCAGTCCCCGAGGTTGAGGCGGGTGAAGGACTCGAACTCGACCGTCTTTCCCTCTTGGGCGAAGAGCTGCACGGCGCCGCTCCAGTCGCGCAGCTCACAGAAGGCGAGGCGCCCCTGCGGCCGGCTGAGCATGATGCGCCCCGCGACCCGCACCCGCTCGCCGGAGGACGCGCCGGTGGCGAGGCCCTCGTGGCGGGGCGCGAGCGTCCCCGCGCCGACGGCGCCGGGGAAGCGGTAGGGGGGGTCGAACTCCTCGCTCATCTGGCCTCGGGGGCCTCCTCCCCGCTGTTGCGGGCGTAGAGGAGCCGCAGGCCGTGCAGCGTCAGCCAGGGCTCGTGGTGGTCGACGACCGTCGTGTACGGCGTGATCAGGCCGGCGAGGCCGCCCGTCGAGATCACCGTCGCCGCGCCGAGCTCGTCGGCGATGCGGCGGCAGAGGCCGTCGACGAGGGCCGCGTAGCCGAAGATCGCCCCGGCCTGCACGGACTCCGCGGTGGTGCGGCCGATCGCGTGGCGGGGCTCGCTGAGCTCCACCCGCCGGAGCGCCGAGGCGTGCGCGAAGAGCGCGTCCATCGAGATCTCGACGCCGGGGACGATCGCGCCACCGAGGTACTCACCGGCAGACGAGATGGCGTCGAAGGTCGTCGCGGTGCCGAGGTCGACGACGATCGAGGGGGCTCCGTGCAGGTCGAGCGCGCCGACGGCGTTGACGATGCGGTCGGCGCCGACCTCGCGGGGGTTCTCGTAGCGGACGGGCATCCCCGTCTTGATCCCCGGCCCGACGACCACGATCGGGAGGCCGAACCAGCGCTCGACCATCTCGCGCAGCACGGGCGTCACGGGCGGCACCGACGAGGAGAGGACGACCCCCTCGATGGCGCTCGGGACGTCGCGCTGCCCGGGCAGCGCGACGTTGGCGGAGACGAGGAGCTCGCGCAGGAGAAGCGCGTGCTCGTCGACCGTCCGGTCGGTGCGCGTCGAGAGGCGCCAGTGGTGGAGCAGCCCCGGCAGCTCGCCGGCGGCGCGCCCGGCGGTGTCGGAGGGGCCGCCGTTAAAGACGCCGACGACGGTCTGGGTGTTGCCGACGTCGATGGCGAGCAGCATTGTCTAGGTCTAGTTGATCGTCTGCATCCCGACGGCCGCCCGCGGGCCGCCCTCCCTGCTCAGCGGGAGTGCCCGGGGAGCTCGAGGTCGAGGCCGATGTCGAGGATCGGCGCCGAGTGGGTGAGCGCCCCCGCGGAGATCACGTCCGCTCCCGCTGCGGCGTAGGCGCCGACGGTGTCGAGGTTCACCCCGCCCGAGGCCTCGACGAGGCAGCGGCCGACCGCCTCGCGACGGACGACGGCGACCGCCTCGGCGACCTCGTCGGGGGACATGTTGTCGCAGAGGATGAGCGTCGCCCCCGCTCGGGCCGCCTCGCCGACCTGCTCGAGGCGGTCGCACTCCACCTCCACCATCCGCCCCGGCCACTGGTGCAGCGCGCTCGCCACCGCCTCCGCGATGGTCGTCCCGCCGAGGTGGTTGTCCTTCACGAGGACCCCCTCGGAGAGGCTGCCGCGGTGGTTCATCCCGCCGCCAGCGCGCACCGCCGCCTTCTCGAGGGCCCGCAGGCCGGGGGTGGTCTTGCGGGTGTCCCAGACGCGCGCCGCGGGGTTGGCCGCCGCGGCGAGGGCGACGAAGCGCGCCGTCAGGGTGGCGACGCCCGAGAGGTGGCAGCAGAAGTTGAGGGCGGTCCGCTCCGCCGAGACGATCGGGGCGAGCCGCCCCTCGACCACGGCGATCACGTCGCCGGCGTCGAGCTCGGCGCCGTCGTCGCGCTCTAGGCGCAGCACGACCGCGGGGTCGACCTGGCGGAAGGTCTCGACGAGTGGCCCCGTGCCGGCGAGCACCCCGCCGCGCCGCGCGACGAAGTAGGCCGTGGCGCGGGCCGCGGGGTCGAGGAGCGACGCGGTGAGGTCACCGAGGGGGAGGAGGTCCTCGGCGAGCGCGAGCGCGACCGAGGCGAAGACTGCGGCCTGTGGCGGGTGGACATCGACGCGGCGCATGGAACCTCCTACGGACGGCGCGGAGGCTACCTCCGCGGCGCCGCTCACTCGGGGGCGAGGTTGTCGATCAGCCGCACCGCTCCGAAGCGCCCGGCGATCAGCAGCCGGAGCGGCCCCTCCCCCGCCTCGCCCAGGCTGGCGGCGTCGCGGACGACGGCGTAGTCGAGGTTGCCGAGCGGCTCCGCGGCGACGGTGGCAGCCATCGCCTGCTCGGCCGCCGCGGGCGCGCCCCCCTCGCGGAGGAGCGCGGCGGCGGCCTGCAGTGCGCGGTGCAGCACCGGCGCCGCCCGGCGCTCGCCGCCGGCGAGCAGGACGTTGCGGCTCGAGAGCGCGAGGCCGTCGGCCTCGCGCACCGTCGGGCAGGCGACGATCGCGACCGGCAGCAGGAGGGCGCGCACGAGGCGGCGGATGACGAGCAGCTGCTGGTAGTCCTTCTCCCCGAAGTAGCCGGCGTCGGGGGAGACGGCGAGGAGGAGCTTGGCGACGACGGTGGCGACACCGCGGAAGTGGGCGGGGCGGAAGGCGCCCTCGAGCAGCTCGCCGAGCGGCCCCGGGTCGAGGGTCACCTCCGGGTCGGGGAGGGGGTAGAGCTCCTCCGGCCCGGGCGCGAAGACGACGTCGGCGCCCGCGCCGCTCGCCAGCTCGACGTCGCGCTCGAGGTCGCGGGGGTAGCGGGCGAAGTCCGCGGGATCGGAGAACTGCGTCGGGTTGACGAACACCGACACGGCGACGAGGTCGTGCTCGGCGCGGGCCCGCTCGATGAGCGACAGGTGGCCGGCGTGCAGCGCCCCCAACGTCGGCACCAGTCCGAGCGAGCGACGCGGGCGGCCCTCCTCGGCGAGGTACTCGGCGAGGGCGGCGCGCGTCGCTCGCACCTCGGCGCTCACCGCCGTGCGGCCTTCGGGACGATCGTGCCGACGCGCCGCACCTCGGCGGCGACCGCCCCCTCCCCACCGAGGGCCTCCCGCCAGCCGGCGGGGGCGAGCGAGGGCGAGATCTCCTCGAGGGGCGCGAGGACGAAGGCCCGCTCGTACAGGCGCGGGTGGGGGAGCTCGATCTCGGGGTCGGCGCTCGTCTCCCCCTCGACCAGCAGGACGTCGACGTCGAGGGTGCGCGGCCCCCAGCGCTCGAGGCGCACCCGCCCCGCGGCGCGCTCGAGGCGCTGCGCGAGCGCCAGCAGCTCGCGGTGCGGGGCGGCACTGTCGAAGGCGACGACCGCGTTCAGGTAGGGGCCCTGCGCCGGGCCCCCGACGGGAGCCGTCTCGTAGATCGAGGAGAGGGCGAGGCCGCCGTCGAGGCCGGTGAGCTCTTCGATCGCCGCGGCGAGGTGCGACCAACGGGCGCCGAGGTTCGAGCCGAGACCGAGGTGGACGCGGCGCCGCGCCATCAGCCGGTGCGCGAGCGCGTCACCCGCACGCCGACGGTGTTCACGTCGGCGGCGAGCGGCGGACGGAGCTTGCGCAGCGAGACGGTCACCGAGACGACGCGCGAGTCGGCGAGGAGTCGTTGACAGATCGCCTCGGCCAGCGCCTCGAGCAGCTGGAAGCGCTCGTTGGCGACGATCCGACGCGCCTCCTCGACGAGTCGCCCGTAGTCGACCGCGACGCCGAGGTCGTCGGCGCGCGCCGCGGCGGCGAGGTCGGCCTCGACCACGAGGTCGAGCTCGAAGGGCTGCGGCTGGTCCTGCTCACCGGGGTTCGCCCCGTGCGTGCCGAGGACGCGCAGCCCCCGCACCTCGATGCTGTCGCTCACTTCGGCGCGTCGCCCCCACTGTCCTTCGCGCCTCCGCCCTCGACGACGCGCAGCGGGCGTGGCGCCTTGCCGAGGTCGCCCGCCGCGGGCGGGTCCTCGGCGGTCGGGGGGGTGAGGTCGATCGAGGCGGCGACGATCGCCCGCCCCGCCGCCCCGAGCTGGCGCTTCAGGATCTGCTCGACGACGGTGATGGCGCGCGGCGGGTCGGGGAGGGCGCCGCTCCAGCAGAGGAAGCCGGCGACGACCCCGGCGACGCGCTCGCCGAGCTCCTCTTGATGGAGGAGGATCCGCTCCCCGGCGCGCAGCCAGCCGAGGAGGGCCGGGTAGAGCAGCTCGAGGGTCTCGTTCACGTCGACGTGGGCGGGGAGGGGGAAGTGCGCCGAGGGGAGCTGGCGCTCCTCGTAGGCGTGGAGGTTGTGGTTCGAGGGGAGGAGCGAGACGACGCGGTCGAAGTGCTGCGCGATCAGCCAGATGATCTCCTCCTGGCGGCGGACGCGGCGGTGGTGGGGCGCGTAGCCCCCCGGCCGCTCCGAGACGGCGAGGCGGCCGTCGATCACCCAGGTGAAGTTGCGGGGGACGATCCCCGCCGCCCAGCGCCCCCTCATGCCGCACCCCTCAGGCGCGAGCCCTCGTCCCGGCTGCCGCCGACGAGGCGGGCGGCGTCGGCCGTCGCCTTCACGTCGTGCACGCGCACGATCGCCGCCCCGCAGCACATCGCCCACACGGCGCTCGCGAGCGAGGCCTCGAAGCGCTCCGCGGGCGGCAGCGCGCGGCCACCCGGCGGCGCGGAGAGGGCGCCGAGGAAGGCCTTGCGGCTCGTGCCGACGAGCACCGGGGAGCCCTGCGCGGCGAGCCTCGGGAGCGCCCGCAGCAGGGCGACGTTGTGCTCGAGGGTCTTGCCGAAGCCGAGGCCGGGGTCGACGTAGCACTCGGTGACACCGAGATCCCGCGCCGCGGCGGCGCGCTCGGCGAGGAAGGTGTGCACCTCGCCGACGACGTCTCCGTAGACCGGGTGGTCCTGCATGTCGGCGGGGGTGCCGCGCATGTGCATCAGTACGAGGCCGACGCCGGCGGCGGCGGCGAGGGGCGCGAGGGAGGCCGAGACGTCGTTCACCAGGGTCGCGCCGGCGTCGACGGCGGCGGAAGCGACCGCCTCGTGGCGGGTGTCGATCGAGACGCGCACCCTGCCGGCGAGGGCGGCGACCACGGGCAGCACCCGCTCGGCCTCGACCTTCGGATCGACGGGGACCGCGCCGGGCCGGGTGGACTCGCCGCCGACGTCGACGATGTCGGCGCCCTCCTCGACGAGGGCGATGCCACGGGCGATCGCGGCGTCGCGGTCGAGGTAGCGGCCACCGTCGTAGAACGAGTCCGGGGTGACGTTGAGCACCCCCATCACGAGCGTCCGCACGCGCGACAGCCTACGACGTGCCGGTTTACCCGGTCAGCGGTCGGGGCCCCCGGCGCTCGCCGACGGCTCAGCGGGTCCCGTGCACGAAGGCCATCGCTTCGGCGCGCGCGGAGGCGTCGGTGTGGAACAGGCCGCGCACCGCCGACGTGACCGTCTTGGTACCGGGCTTGCGCACGCCGCGCATCGTCATGCAGAGATGCTCGGCCTCGAGCACGACGAGCGTCGCCCGCGGCTTCAGCACGTCGTCGAGGGAGTCCGCTATCTCGGTGGTCATCCGCTCCTGCACCTGCAGGCGGTGCGAGTGGCCGTCGACGAGGCGGGCGAGCTTGGAGAGCCCGGTGATCGAGCCGTCGACGTTCGGGATGTAGGCGACGTGCGCCCGGCCGAGGAAGGGGATCAGGTGGTGCTCGCAGAGCGAGGCGAAGGGGATGTCGCGGACCATGACCATCTCCTCGTGGTCCGAGGAGAAGCGCACCTCGAGGTGGCGGTCGGGGTTCTCGACCATCCCCGTCATGAGCTCGCCGTACATCGCCGCGACGCGCGCCGGGGTCGCGACCAGGCCCTCGCGGTCGGGGTCCTCGCCGATGGCGAGCAGCAGCTCGCGGACGGCCGCCGCGACGCGGTCGCGGTCGACCGGCGGCTGGCCTGCCGGCTCGCTCACCGGGTGCCGACCTCGAGGATGCGGACGTCGGAGAGGTTGCGGTAGCGCTCGACGGCGTCGAGGCCGTAGCCGACCACGAACTCCGGGGGGATCTCGAAGCCCTTGTAGGGGACGTCGAGCTCGGTGCGCTGCAGCCCCTTCTTCATCAGCAACGCGCAGATCTGCAGGCTCGCGGGCTGACGGGCGAGGAGGCCCTTGCGCAGGTAGGAGAGGGTGAGGCCGCTGTCGACGATGTCCTCGACGAGGAGCACGTCGCGGCCCGTCAGGTCCGCGTCGAGGTCCTTCACGATGCGTACCACGCCGCTCGACTTGGTGGCCGCGCCGTAGGAGGAGACCGCCATGAAGTCGAGCTCGACGGGAAGGGCGATCGCCCGCGCGAGGTCGGCCATGAACATGAAGGCGCCCTTCAGCACCCCGACGAGGAGGGGCACGCGCCCCGCGTAGTCGGCCGTGATCTGCGCGCCGAGCTCCTGCACGCGCTGCTGCAGGGCGGCGCTCGAGACGACGACTTCGCCGAGGGTCGCGCCCTCGAGCGAGAAACCGCTCCCCGCGACCCCGGCGCTCATCGGCTCGGACCTTAGTCGGGGGTGCGGCGTGCTCACCTTGGTGCCGGGGTGGCGTCGCGCAGCACGAGCCGCCCCTTGGAGCGGGCGACGCGCCGCCCGCCGGGGAGCTCGCAGGCGAGCACCTCGCCGCGCACCACCGACAGCAGGCGCTCGATCGCCGCCGCGCCCGGCGGGTGCGGCGCGGCCGGCGTGCCCCCGAGCCAGCGGCGCAGTGCGCGGCGCTGCAACGCGGGCGCGGCGGCGGCGAGCGCCTTCACGTCGGCGGCGTCGATCGCGCCCGCCAAGCAGTCGAGGAGGTCGCGCTCGTCGCTCAGCATCTCCGCCTGGCGACAGAGGATCGGGACGAGGTCGCGCCCCGACAGGGCGACGAGCAGGGGGAGGAGCTCGTGGCGGACGCGGTTGCGGAGGATGGCCGGGTCGTCGTTGCTCGGGTCCTCGACGACCGCGAGGCCGAGGGCGTCGGTGAGCGCGTGCGTCTCGCTGCGGCGCAGCGCGAGCAGCGGGTGGCGCGGACCCGCGCGCATCCCGGCGAGACCGTCGAGGCCCGAGCCGCGGAGCAGGTTGAGGAGGATCGTCTCCGCCTGGTCGTCGGCGGTGTGGCCCGTCGCCACCCCGTCGGGGAGGGCCGCAAAGCGCGCCTCGCGCGCCCGAGCCTCGAGGTTCGGCCCGGCGCCGATCTCCACCCGCCGCGCCTCGAAGGAGGCGCCGAGCGCGCTGGCCGCGGCGGCCACCAGCTGCCCCTCCGCGGCGCTGCCGGGGCGCAGGCCGTGGTCGACGTGGTAGGCGGTCACCCGGCAGCCGGCGGCGACGGCGAGCGCCAGCAGGGCGAGCGAGTCGCGCCCGCCCGAGACCGCGACGGCGAGCGGCTCCCCGCTCGCCGGGAAGGTGCAGCGCGCGAGCAGCCGCGGGGCGAGCCCGGAGCGGATCAGCGCCATGGCACCGGCGTGTTCAGGAGACGGGGCTGGTCACGCCCTCGACGCGCCGCACCCAGCTCTCCGGGTCGCGGACCTCCTCGAGCGTCGGCAACAGCTCCGGCCCCTGCCAGACCTGCGCCAGCAACGCGTCGCCGCCGTGCTCGATGACCGCCTCGACGAAACGCTCGCCCTCCGCGTACTGGCGGAGCTTGGCCTCGATGCCCATCGCCTGCTGGAGGAACTTCGCCACGCCCTTTGCCGAAGAGCGGCGCTCGGAGAGGACGCGCGCGAAGCGTTCCGCGCCTGGGACGAGCTCCTTGCCGGCGCGCGACATCACGATGTCGCCGTGGCCCTCGAGGAGGCTCATCAGCGCCTGCACCTCGTGCAGCGTGGCGAGCTGGTCCGAGGAGGCGAGGAGGCCGACGACGCCCCCCTCGGCGAGCGGGTTGCGCCCGTCGCGCAGCTGCGTCGCGGCGCGCCGCAGGCTCTCGAGGAGGGCCTTGGCGTCCGGTGCCGTCATGCTCGTACCGCGCTCCACGAGGGAGAGGAAGTAGTCCCGCATCCACGGCACCCCGGTGAACTGCAGGCGGTGGGTCACCTCGTGGAGAGCGATCCACAGACGGAACTCCTTCGGGGGGAAGGCGTGCCGGCGCTCGAGGGCGACGATGTTCGGACCGACGTAGTAGACGATGTCGCCGTCGTCCTCGGTGTCGACCGGGAGCAGGTCGTACTGGCCGAGGACGCGCGAGCTGATCCAGGCGAGGATGAGGCCGACCTCGGTGCCGGCCGCCGCCCGCCCCCCGGGGCCGAGCGCCCGCTGCAACGGCCCTTCGGAGCTCGCGAGGCGCTCGCCGAGGGGGCGCAGCAGCCGCCGGAAGGAGCTGACGTTCGCGTCCACCCAGCCGACGCGGTCCGTGACGCGCCCACGCGCCGCGCCGTCGGCGGAGTGCAGCCCGGTGAGCTCTGCGACGAGCTCCTCGGCGCGGGGCGTCAGCTCCGCGAAGTCCGCCTCGAGCTCGGCGCGGACGGAGGGGTCGAGCGGCGGGGCGAAGCGCAGGGCCTGGCGGGCGACCCGCCGGGCGACCTCCCAGGAAACCGGGTCGGTCACCTCTTGTTCAGCCATCGAGCCAGCCTAACAACGCCTCCCGGGCGCCGACCCGGAGCTTCAACGGCCCTTGTCGCCCTGCACGGCCTCGTGGTGGATCGCCTCGGAGATCCGCTCCCGCAGCTGCTCGGGGACGTGGTCCTTGCAGCGGTCGGCGATCACCCGCCGCAGCTCGGCCTCGAAGCCGAAGGCGTCCACGCAGGGGCCGCAGAAGTCGAGATGGGCTGCGATCGCCCGCCGCTTGTCGTCGGTGAGCTCGCCGTCCAGGTAGTGGTAGAGGGTGTGGATCGTCTCCTCGCAGTCCGCGATGCGGCTGCCCTCGGACTCTTGGTCGGTGCTCACGACCCGACCCTGCGAGCGCGACAGCGCTGGCGCTGCTCCATCGTCTCCCCCCGCCCTAGGACTGCCACCACCATCTCCACCGGTCCCACCGTCGCCCCGCCGAACTATCCCGGCTGGGCCTTCACGAGGCCACGCTCCAGCCCGTACTGTCCCAACGCCTTTTGCAGCGCCCTTCTTCCCCGGTGCAGTCGGCTCATCACCGTGCCGATCGGCACCTCGGTGATCTCGGCGATCTCCTTGTAGGAGAAGCCCTCGATGTCGGCGAGGATCACCGCGATCCGGAAGGCCTCCGGCAGCGACTCGACGGCGGCCTTCACCTCGTCGTCGGTGAAGTGGTCGAGGAAGTCGTCCTCGGCGCTGCGCGAGGCGTCCGCGGCCTCGCTGCCCGCGAGGCGGCGGTAGAGGTAGAGCTCGTCGACGTCCTCGATGTCGCTCTCCTCCGGGCGGCGGCGCTTGGCCCGGTAGGCGTTGATGAAGGTGTTCGTGAGGATCTTGTAGAGCCAGGCCTTCAGGTAGGTGCCTTCCTGGAAGTTCGGGTAGGCCCGGTACGCCTTCAGGTAGGTCTCCTGCACCAGGTCCTCGGCGTCGGAGGGGTTGCGGGTCATCCGCAGGGCGGCTGAGTACAGCGAGGGCATGTGCTCCATCGCCTGCTCGACGAAATGCGCCTGATCGGCCACGCGCCGACCTTAGCCACCGGTTGGGACCATCGAGTCCGCGGCCCGCGCGCGGCACGGCCGCGCCGGTTCGCCGCCGCTCAGTGGAGCGCCCGGCGATCCGTCCGCCGCGCGGCGGCGACGCTCTGCTACCAGGTCCCCTTGTGGTTCGGCACCCGGAAGACGAGGAGCATCATCACGACGAGGATCGCCGCCTGGACGAGGAAGATGTGGCCCTGGATGTCGGCCTGGATGTGGGCGGTCGAGCCGCGGGCGAGGATCGCCGTGGCGATCGAGATATAGATGATCCCCCCCGACTGGCGGAACATGCCGCGTTGCCCCGCGATCGCCGCCACCTGATCCGGCGCGAGCTGCAGGGTGGCGTTGTTCGTCGCCGGGGCGGAGCAGCCCATTCCGAGGCCGGTGAGCATCGACCACAGGGCGAGCCACCAGTAGGGGGAAAAGCCCGCCGGGGGGTGCACCGAGAGCATCACGAGGCCGATGGCGATCGAGGTGAAGCCGATGATCATCGGCAGGTGGTAGCCGGTGCGACGGAGCATGAAGGCGGCGACCGCGGCGACCGAGATCATCCCGACGGCGCGCGCGCTGAGCAGCGTGCCGGCGTCCGCGATCCGGATGTGGTAGCGGTGCTCGGCGTAGAGCGGAACGAGCGCGCCGAAGCCGAGGGCGGTCGTCCCGTAGAGGATGTTGATGCCGTTCATCGTGCCGAAGCCCTTGCCCAGCAGCAGCCGGTGGGGGATGAAGGCGTTCTCGTCGCGCTTCGAGTGGCGGAGGAAGAGGTAGCCGAGGGTGAGGGCGAGCACCTCGGCGACGATGAAGTTCGGCCTGGCGGGCGAGCTGCCCTTGTCGCCGAGGGTCGTGATGCCGTACATCCCGCTGATCAGCGTGCCCGCGAGGAGGGCGACGCCGACCTTGTCGACCGCCCGGCGGCCGACCGGCTTCACCACCGGGATGAACCGCATGCCGAGAGAGATGAGCAGGATCCCGACGGGGATGTTGATGAAGAAGATCGCTCGCCAGGTCCAGTCCTGGGTGATCAGCCCACCGAAGACAGGCCCGGCGATGCCGCCGATCGGGAAGATGCTCGTGAACATGCCGAGGGCGCGGTCCCGGTTCTCCCCGAAATGGTCCGAGACGATGCCGCTCGCCGAGGGGAGGAAGGCGCCGCCGCCGAGCGCCTGCACGAAGCGGAGGGGGACGAGCATGTAGATGCTCGTCGACAGGCCGCAGGCGAGCGACGCGACGGTGAAGACCCCGACGGCGACGAGGAAGACCTTCTTGCGGCCGAACTGGTCGCTGATCTTGCCGGCGAGCGGCATCGCGATGATCTGGCCGAGCTGGTAGATCGTGATCGACCAGCCGCCCCAGTTCACCGGCGAGTGCAGCTCCGAGTCGATCTTGCCGAGCGCCGTGGCGACGATGGTGGCGTCGATCGAGGCCATGAAGAGGCCCAGCGCGCAGATCCCGAAGATGACGTTGCGACGAGGGAGGCGCTTCCCCGAAGCCCTCCCGCGCTGCTCCTGCAGACCTTCGGCGAGCTCGTCAGTGGTGACCGCGAGCTCCTGTGACGGGGAGACGGCGATGCGGGCCATCAGCGGTCACCCCCGCGCTGCGCCCGCTCTTCGAAACAGCCGTGCGGACGGGGGGACATCGTCCTTAGCCTACCTAAGAACATCACCAACGAGACAGTCGCCGGCGCGCCCGATGGGCGATCCGCGGTGTGCGCGGACACCCGGAGAGCCGCGGGCTGCGGCTCGATGCCGCCGAGCGGCCGCACCGCCGTCCGCGGGCTGCTCGACCGCCCTCAGCGCAGCAGGCGCGACAGCCGGCGGTCGGCGAGCGGCCGATCGTGGGTCTGACAGTGCGCGCAGTAGGTGATCTCGTAGGAGTCGTAGGAGACCCGCAACAGCGTCGCCCCGCAGCGCGGGCAGGGCTGCCCGGTGCGGTTGTGAACCGAGAAATGCTCACCGAGGCGTGCAGCCGAGAGGCCGCCGGTGCGCGTCCGCTCCTCGGCGAGCGCGGCGGCGAGCACTCCGTCGATGCAGCCGAGGAGGCGCTCGCGGGCCTCGGCGTCGAGGCCGCGCAGCGCCGCGAAAGGTGAGAGGCCGGCGCAGTTGAGGATGTCGTCGGCGAAGCCCCGTCCGATACCCGCGGCGAAGCGCTGGTCGCGGAGCAGGCTGTGCAGGCGGCGGTTCTCCTGGGAGGTGCGGATCAGGGTCCTGAAGTCGTCCTCGTCGGCGTCGGGGCCGAGGCGCCCGAGGGGCCCGTCGTCCCCGTCGGCGAGCAGCCACAGGCCCGCTTGGCGCTCGGTCCCGTGCTCACGCACGAGGACGCCGAGGTCCCCCTCCGCCTCGAGGCGGAAGACCGCGCCCCTCGGGCGGGTCGCCTTGGCCGGCTCCTCGACGTCCACCCGCCCGGCGTTGCCGAGATGGAACAGCAGTCGGAGTCCCTCGTTCAGCGAGACGACGACGTACTTGCCGCGCCGGTCGACCCCGGTGACCTCGCGGCCGACGAGCTCCTGTGGGGAGGGCCTCACCGTCTTCAGTCCGGAGAAGCCGAGCGGCTTCACCGCGGTGAGCCGCCGGCCGCGCAGGGCCGTATCGAGACGCTCGGCGAGCGCCTGGATCTGGGGAAGCTCCGGCATCGCGACAGTCTTACGCCGCTGCCGAACCGGCGGGCGACCGGCGAGGCGTGCCCGAACTCGCTCAGTCGGGCTCGGGATCCTCCTCGGGGTCGTCGAGGAGGACACCCGCCTCGATCGCCTCGACGACGTCGAGCACCTCCTGGTCCTCCTCGCGCTCGTCGTCGAAATCGATCTCGCTGTCGAGGGCAGGCTGGCTCTCGGCGTCCTCGGGGTCGAGCGGCTCGCTCGTCTCGGGGAGCGGGCCCCGGTACTCATCAGTCATCACGACCTCCAGTTCCGCGCTCGCGGTAGGCGCTGCGCGCGTACTCGCGCACTACCCGCTCGGTGTGGAAGAACGACGCGTTCAGCGCGATCGAGCTCCGCATCACCTCGAGGTAGCACTGCTGATCGCCGTAGAAGCACGGCAGGACCCGCTCCTCGAGCGCGGCGTAGAGGTCGCTCGCGTCGTCTCCGTCGCCGAGGCCGCCGATCGCCCAGCCGGTGACGCCCTCGAAGCAGCCTTCGATCCACCATCCGTCGAGGGTGCTGAGGCTCGGGACACCGTTCACCGCGGCCTTCATCCCGCTCGTCCCCGACGCCTCGTAGGGCTTGATCGGGTTGTTGAGCCAGAGGTCGGTCCCCGCGCAGAGGCGCTTGGCCATCTCGAGGCCGTAGTCGGGGAGGAAGTGCACCTCGACGTCGCCCTCGAGCAGGCCTCCCGCGGCGACGATCCTCTCGATGAGCTCGTGGCCCTCAGCATCGCGCGGGTGGGCCTTGCCGGCGCAGAGCACCTGCAGCGGCCCGCCGGCCTTGGCGACCGAGCGCAACCGCTCCGGATCGGAGAACAGCAGCGTCGTCTGCTTGTAGGGCGTCGCGCGCCGCGCCAGGCCGATCGTGAGCGCCTCGGGGTCGAGGCGGTGGCCGTAGCGCGCTGCGACCTCAGTGAAAAGGGCCTGCTTCGCCTCCCGGTGCGCCTCGGCGATCTCCTCGGTCGGCACGCCGCCGACGTAGCGGAGGAGCGCGTTGTCGACCCGCCAGTCCGGGACGTGGCGGTCGAACAGCGCCGCGAACTGCGGGGCGGCCCACGTCGCGAGGTGCACGCCGTTGGTGACCGACTCGACACGATGTCCGGGAGCGAGCTCCTGGGCGACGACCTGGTGGCGGAGCGAGACGCCGTTCACGTAGTGGGAGTGCCGCATCCCGAGCTCGGTCATGTTGAGCTCGTCGCCCTCGAGGAGGCCGAGCCGTTCGAGCTCGGCGGCGCGCGTCGCGCCGAGCAGGTCGGCGACGAGGGCGGCCGGGAAGACGTCGTGACCCGCGGCGACCGGAGTGTGCGTGGTGAAGACGCAGCGAGCGCGCACCGCCTGCGCGGCGGCCGGGGCTGCTGTTCCGTCGGCCGCCAGCTCCTCCTCGTAGAGCGCCAGCGTGAGCAGCGAGGAATGGCCCTCGTTCATGTGGAAGGCCCCCGGCGCGATGCCGAGCGCGTCGAGCATCGCCGGGCCGCCGACGCCGAGCACGATCTCCTGGGCGAGGCGGTGGGCGTTGTCACCGCCGTAGAGCTGGTCGGTGATCGCTCGGTCGGCGTCGGAGTTCTCCTCGACGTCGGTGTCGAGGAAGTAGACGGGCACCTCGCCACCGGTGACGCCGACGAGCACCCGCCGCCAGCAGCCGACGACGACCGAGCGCCCGGCGATCTCAACGCGCACGCGCGCCTCGAGTCGTTCGAGGACGGCCGCCGGGCACCAGCGGACCGGCTCCTCGAGCTGGCGCCCCTCGTCGTCGATCAGCTGGTGGAAGTAGCCGTCCCGCCAGCAGACGCTCACCGCCACGACGGGCTCGGCGAGGTCGGCGGCGGAGCGCAGCACGTCGCCGGCGAGGACCCCGAGGCCGCCGCTGAAGGTGGGGAGGTCGTCGTCGAGGGCGACCTCCATCGAGAAGTACGCGACCGGAGAGGCGGCGCTCACCTCGGAGGGTGGGTTCATGCGAAACGGGCCACGAGAAGGCTCCCTGCAATGAGGCAGTACACGGCGAAGGGCATGAGGGTGCGGGTGGTGAACCAGCGCGAGAGGAACCGCACCGAGAACCACGCCGCGACCCCGGCGAAGAGGGCGGCCACGACGGTCTGTCCGCGGACGCCGTTGCCGAGTGGTCCGAGCAGGTCCGGCAACTTGTAGACCCCTGCCGCGAGGATCACCGGGGTCGCAAGCAGGAAGGAGAAGCGGGCGGCGTCCTCGTGGTCGAGGCCGCGCACGAGTCCGGCGACGATCGTGATCCCCGAGCGGCTGATCCCGGCGATCAGCGCGAACACCTGCGCGACGCCGATCAGGAAACCCTCTCGGAGCTCGAGCGAGGCGAGGTGCCGCTGCTGACCGACGTGGGTGGCCGGAGGCGGGGGGGCCTGCGGGTCGCGCAGCGCGTTCACCGCGGCCACCCGCGCCCGTCGCGCCTCGATCCGCGTCCGGCGGCGCTCCTGGACCTCGGAGCGACGGCGGAAGACCTCGCCGCCGAGGAGGATGAAGCCGTTCACGATGAGGAAGCACGAGGCGGCGAGGGGCTTCGCGAAGAGCACCCGCAACTCGTGCTCGAGCGCCGCGCCGGTGATCCCGGCGGGAATCGTGGCGAGCACGAGCAGCCAGCCGAGGCGTTCGACGGGGGTCGTGATCTTCCGCCGCCGCGCCGAGTGGTAGAGGCCGCCGACGATCTGTTGCCAGTCCCGACGGTAGAAGGCGAGTAGCGCGAGCGCCGTGCCGACGTGCAGGCCGACGAGGAAGGCGAGCCAGAACGACTCCGGGCGGGACTGCGCGTTGGCGACGTTGTGCCAGCCGAAGAGTGCCGGCAGCACGACGGTGTGGCCGATGCTCGAGACCGGGAAGAGCTCGGTCACCCCCTGGATGAGGCCGAGGATGATCGCCTGCCAGTAGTGGATGGACGCGAAGGGGGTATGGGTGCCCGCGGCCGCGGCGAGCACGAGGTGGGACGCGCTCACGGGCGCAGCGGCAGATCGTGCTCGGTCACCGGCGCCACGGTGCCATCGTGCCACGTCGGCCGCTACCCGCTGCTCGCTCCGGCAGGCGGACGGCCGGTGGCGGGGGCTTTAGCATCGCCTCGCCACGCCCGTTCGACGGCGCGGCGAGGGACGGAGGAGTCGTTGCCGAACGAACAGGAGCGCCAGGTCCTGCGCGAGGAGGTGCGACGCGCCGTCGAGGCCTTCGACGGCGCGTACTGGCGCGAGGTGGACCGCGCCGCCGCCTACCCCGAGGCCTTCGTCGAGCGGCTCACCGAGCTCGGCTACCTGGCGGCCCTCGTCCCGCCGGAGTACGGCGGCGCCGGCCTCGGGATCGGCGAAGCCTCGGTGATCCTCGAGGAGATCCACCGCTCGGGTGGCAACGCGGCGGCCTGCCACGCCCAGATGTACACGATGGGCACGGTGCTCCGGCACGGCTCGGAGGAGCTGAAGGCGCGCTACCTCCCCGACATCGCGAAGGGGACGCTCCGCCTGCAGGCCTTCGGCGTCACCGAGCCCGACGCCGGCTCGGACACGACCCGCATCTCGACGCGCGCGACGCGCGTCGGCGACGAGTACGTGATCAACGGGCAGAAGACCTTCATCTCGCGCGTCGAGTTCTCGGACCTGCTGCTGCTGCTCGCGCGCAGCACGCCGGCGGGCGAGAGCGAGCACCGCACCGACGGCCTCTCGGTCTTCCTCGTCGACCTGCGCGAAGCCGGTGAGGGCGTCACCTGGCAGCGCATCCCATTGATGTTCAACCACCACAGCTACCAGGTCTTCCTCACCGACCTGCACGTGCCCGCGAGCGGCCTCGTCGGCGAGGAGGGGAAGGGCTTCCGCTACATCATCGACGGCTGGAACGCCGAGCGCTGCCTGATCGCCTCGGAGGCGATCGGCGACGGCCGCTTCTTCGTCAACCGTGCCGCCGCCTACGCCTCCACCCGGCAGGTCTTCGGCAGGATGATCGGGGAGAACCAGGGCGTGCAGTTCCCGATTGCGGCGGCGCACGCCGAGGTCGAGGCGGCGGCGCTGATGCGCGACCGCGCCGCGGAGCTCTTCGACGCCGGCCGTCCCTGCGGTCCGGAGGCGAACATGGCGAAGCTCCTCGCCTCTCGGGCCTCCCGCCAGGCCGGCGAGGCCGCCGTCACCGCCTTCGGGGGCAGCGCCTTCATGGTCGAGAACGACATCGAGCGCAAGCTCCGCGAGACCAACCTCTTCGAGGTCGCGCCGGTGAGCAACAACCTCGTGCTCGCCTATCTCGGGCAGAACGTCCTCGGCATGCCGCGCTCGTACTGAGCGCGGCACCTGCGCGTCGTGACCCCGAGCCCCGCCCACCCCCTCGAGGGGGTGCTCATCCTCAGCCTCGAGCAGGCCGTCGCCGCCCCCTTCGCGACCCGCCAGCTCGCCGACCTGGGGGCGCGGGTGATCAAGGTCGAACGGGTCGGCGAGGGCGACTTCTGCCGCGGCTACGACGACGCGGTCGGCGGCCTCGCCAGCTACTTCGTCTGGCTCAACCGCACCAAGGAGTCGCTCACCCTCGACGTGAAGGCGGGCGAGGGGCTGGCGATCCTCGAGGAGCTGCTCGCCCGCGCCGACGTCTTCGTCACCAACCTCTCGCACGACGCCGTCGCGCGCCTTGGCCTCGCCCACGAGCAGCTCACGGCGCGTCACCCCCACCTCATCACTTGCTCGGTGACCGGCTACGACGCGCACGGACCGGAGGCGGCGCGGCGCGCCTACGACCTGCTCGTGCAGGCCGAGGCCGGCGCCGTGGCGGTGACGGGGAGCACCGCCGAGGCTGCCAAGGTCGGCATCTCGATCGCCGACATCGCGGCGGGGATGTACGCCTACTCGGCGATCCTCGCCGCCCTCTACGTGCGCGAGCGTCACGGGGTCGCGCCGCCGATCGAGGTGAACCTCTTCGACGCGCTCACCGAGTGGATGGCCCAGCCCCTCTACGTCGCCGCCGGCCGCGGCAGCGATCCGCAGCGCCGAGGGCTGCACCACGCGAGCATCGCCCCCTACGGCCCGGTGCGCACCGCCGACGGCGCGGTGGTGATCGTCGCGGTGCAGAACCCGGCCGAGTGGCGCCGCTTCTGCGAGATTGTGCTCGCCGCTCCCGTTCTCGCGGAGGACGAGCGCTTCGCGAGCAACGTGGCGCGCGTCGCGCACCGCGACGCGCTGGAAGCCGAGATCGCCGCCGTCGCCGGCGCGCTCGACGGCGAGGCCTTCGCCGCGCGACTGCAGGCGGCCGACGTGCCCTTCGCGGCGCTCCGCACCCCCCTCGAGGCGCTCGCCGCGCTGCGCGCCCGCCTCGGGTCGCTACCGGTCGTCGCGAGCGAGGCGGGGCCCGTCGAGATTTTCGGCCGCCCCTTCACCCTCGGGGACAGCGAGCTCAGCCTCGGCCCGGTGCCCGCCCTCGGGGCACACACCGCGGCGATCCTCGCGGAGCTCGGCTACCCCCCCGAGCGCGTCGCCGCGCTGCGCGCCGCGGGGGTCGTGTGAGGCGTCAGGTGGCGAAGACCTGTCCGTCGTCGGCGAACGCCTTGAACTCGAGCGGGTTGCCCGAGGGGTCGAGGAAGAACATCGTCCACTGCTCCCCCGCCTCGCCCTCGAAGCGCACGTGCGGCTCGATCACGAAGTCGACGCCCTGTGCGTCGAGGCGCCCGGCGAGCTCGTGGAACTCCTCGACCGAGAGGATCACCCCGAAGTGCGGGACGGGGACGTCATGGCCGTCGACGGGGTTGTGCGCGACCTCGCTGCGGCCGGCGACGGCGTGCGTGACCACCTGGTGGCCGTAGAGGTCCCAGTCGATCCAGTCGGGGGCGCTGCGGCCGCTCGCACAGCCGAGGACGCCGCCGTAGAAGGCGCGGGCCGCCGCGAGGTCCTCGACGGGGACGGCGAGATGGAAGCGGCGGCGGGGCTCGTTCGCCATCTCCTCGGCTTAGCCGCGTCGCTCCCCCGGGGAAAGGGGGAGGGCTAACGTCGCTGGCAGGGAGGTGCGAGTGTGCTGATCGTCGCCGGAACGTTCGATGTCGCGCCAGAGCGGCGCCGGGAATTCCTCGCCTCGCGCAGCGAGGCGATCGTGCGCTCGCGTGCCGAGCACGGCTGTATCGAGTACAGCTTCGCCGCCGACAGCCTCCATCCCGGACGGGTCCGCCTCTTCGAGATCTGGGAGGCGCGCAGCGACCTCGAGGCCCATCAGGTGACGATGCGCGCCAACCCGGCGAGCGGCGAGGTGCCAATCCTCGAGCGCAACGTCGTCTACTACGAGGTCGCCTCGGCGGAACCGAGCGCCGGCCCCTCCGGCCGATGAGCACGACGGCCTCGAGCACCGCCCGGCTCGCGACCGAGGCGGCGGCGCTGCGCTTCGCGGCGCTGCCGCCCGACGTGGTCACGCTCGCCAAGCACTGCCTCCTCGACGCCGTGGGGGTAGGCCTCGCGGGCGCCGGCAGCGAGGCGGCGCGGATCGCGGCCTCCGTGGCCCTCGAGGACGCCCCCGACGGGCAGTGCTCGATCCTCGGCCGCCCCGAGACGACCAACGCCTCCGGCGCCGCCCTCGCCAACGGCACGGCGATCCACGCCCTCGACTACGACGACATGTCCGTGCCGCTGTGCGGCCACCCGACGGCGCCCCTCCTCCCAGCCGTGCTCGCCCTCGGCGAGCTCTCCGGCGCCTCGGGCGAGGCGCTGCTCACGGCCTTCGCCGCCGGCTACGAGGCGGAGTGCCGCCTCGGCGCGGCGGTCGACCCGAGCCACTACGCGCGCGGCTTCCATGCCACCGCGACCATCGGCACCGTCGGCGCCGCGGTCGGCGCCGGCCACCTCCTCGGCCTCGGCGCGGAAGCGCTCGAGCGGGCGATCGGCATCGCCGCGACCCAGGCCGCCGGCCTCAAGTCGATGTTCGGCACGATGTGCAAGCCGCTGCACGCCGGGCGTGCCGCCGCCTCGGGGATCCTCGCCGCCCGCCTCGCGCGGGACGGCTTCACGAGCGCCCCCGACGCCCTCGCCGCCGAACAGGGCTTCGCCGCGACGATGGCCGACGACCTCGTCGTCGAGCTCCTCGAGGCCCCCTTCGGTGAGCCGTGGCACCTCCTCGGGAACCTCTTCAAGTTCCACGCCGCCTGCTATTTCACCCACGGCACGATCAACGCGATGCTCGGCCTGCGCGAGGCGGGCGTGCGCGCCGACGAAGTGCGGGAGATCATTGTGCGGGTCACGCCGGGGCACCTCGCGGTCTGCAACATCGCCGCTCCGACGACGGGCCTCGAGGCCAAGTTCAGCTTGCGCTTCGCGGCCGCGAGCGCGCTCGCGACCGGCCGCTCCGACGAGAGCGCCTTCACTGACGAGCGCGCCGCCGACCCACTCCTCGTCGGCCTCCAGCAGCGCGTGCGCGTGCAGGGCGACGACTCCCTCGGCCCCTACGACACCGTCGTCACAATCGAGACGGCCGCGGGGCGGCGCGAGCTCAGCGAGAGCACCGCGCGCCCCGCCTGGCGGGTCGACCCCGAGGAGGAGCGTCCTCTCCTCGAGGCGAAGTTCCAGGCGCTCAGCGCGCCCGTGATCGGCAGCCAGGGCGCGCGCGCCCTCGCCGCCCAGCTCCTACACCTCGAGACGCTCGACGACGTGCGGGGGCTGCGCCGCCTCCTCGCGCCGACCGCGGTCGCGGCCTGAGCCTCAGCGCTTTCGGGCGGCACCGGAGTTCGCGCTGATCTCGAGGCTCGACTCGTCGACCGCCTGGAAGGCGCTCGCCGGGATCGACTTGAGTTCGTCGACGAGCGAGAGCGGCCATGCCTCGGCGACGCCCTGGAAGTACCAGTTGCTGCCGTTGTCGGCGACGATCAGCCCGTAGCGCTGCATCGTCCGCAGCACCACCCGCGCGAGGCGCGAGTAGTGGGCGACGGGGAAGCTCGCCGCGAGGCGAAAGCGCGCCCCCATCGGCGGGAGGGCGGGGTCCGCCCGAGCCCCCGCCTCGTGGCGGGCCGGCCAGAGGTAGGAGGTGTCGGTGACCTCGGCGGTCATGCGGATCGCGTGCTCGACCCTTCCCGAGCGCACCTCCTCGTAGCTCAGCAGGCCGGGCAGGATCGGGAGGCCGGCGGCGTCGGCGGAGGTCCATCCGGCCGGGCGCAGCGCGTTCGAGCGCAGGTGCCAGATCGCCTCCGAGCCGGCCGTCGAGCCCGATGGCGAGTAGCGGGCGTCGTAGAGTTCGTAGAGGGTGCAGGTCCTCGGGTTGACCATGATCGCGTGGCGGTCACCGCCCGAGCTCGCTCCCCCCTCGATCGGCGTGGTGGCGCTGAAAGGGTAGGGGCCGGGGTCGCTCTCCGAGGCGTACTGGAAGCTCAGCCGCACCAGCCGCTGGCCCGGCGAGACGACGGTGTACGGGATGCCGTACGGGAGCGCGGGATCCCCCGAGGGGCCGAAGTCGGGGTGCAGGTCGGTCGACGCCGAGGACATCGCCGCGAGCCACTGCGCGCTGTGCGCATCCACCGGAAGGGCGCTGACCCCGGTGTTCCAGACGTTGTTCGCCGGGAACATCGGGCAGTTGGCGGCGCCCGGCACCGTGGTCGCGTGCGCCGCGGAGGGCGGGCTGGCCATTGCGGTCGGGGCGGCGAAGCCCGCGAGGGCCGCGGCGACGGTGAGGACCCCGAACGATCGGGGGGCCGAGCCCCGGAGCGAGGTGCGCGCTGGCATCCGCGTGGAAGCTAACGCCGTTTTCGGCCGGAGGCTTCGGGAAGACTGCGGGGATGGCCCTCGATATCAGGACGATGCGCGACAGCGACGTCGAAGAAGCGGACACGCTGTGGCGGGCCGCCTTCGCCGGCCTCGGGGAGGGGCCGCCCCCCGAGCGCAGTGACAAGGAGCGAGCGCTCGACCTCTCGCGCTTCCGTCACCTGCTCGGGACGGACCCCCTCGGGAGCGCGGTCGCCGAGGTCGACGGCAGGGTCGCCGGCTTCTGCCAGGCGCACCGGCGGGAGAAGACCTTCGTGCTCGGGATGCTCGGCGTGCACCCCGACTTCCAGGACCGCGGGATCGGCAAGCGCCTCCTCGAACGGGCGCTCTCCTACGGCGAGGGCAGCACAGCGCAGTACATCTTCTCCTCGATGGACCCGCGGGCGCTGCACCGCTACGTGCGGGCGGGCTTCTCGCTGCACCCCACCGTCTTTGCCACCAAGAGGGCGGGGGCTCCCGAGGGAGACGAGCTCACCGCCGCGCCGGGCAGCGCCGGGGAGCTCGCCGTGGTCGCCGACATCGACCGCGCCGTGCGAGGCTCTGCCCGCTCCGAGGACGTCGGCTTCTGGCTGCGCGCCGGGCAGCGCCTGGTGCTCGACGAGGAGGGCGGCTACGCGGTCGTCAGCGCGAACCGCCTGACCACGCTCGCGGCCCGCACCGAGGAGGTGGCGCGCCGCCTCCTCGAGCGGGTGCTGCGCTCCCCGGGCGAGATCGGCCTCAGCTGGATCGCCGCCGAGCAGCAATGGGCGGTCGAGACCGCGGCCACCGCCGGCTGCACCCTCGTGGTGCGCGGCGCGGTGATGAGCCGGGGGGTGGAGGCGCTCCCCGCGCCCTACCTCCCGAACGGCTTGTTCGGCTGAATCAGCCAGGCAGCTGGATCACCGCGAAAGCGGCGCCGTCGGTGTCGTTGAGGATCCCGAAGCGGCCGACGGGCGAGTCGATCGCCGGCATCAACACGCTCCCACCGAGCTCCCCGGCCCTGGCGACCGTGGCGTCGGTGTCCGTCACGGCGAAGTAGACGAGCCAGAAGCCGGGGACCTCGGCCGGGACCATCGGGTTGATCGGGAGCATGCCGGCGACGGGCTTCTCGCCGAGCATGAACTGGGTGTAGGGCATCCCGCCGAAGTCCTCGGTCGCCTCGCCCCAACCGAAGACGGCGCCGTAGAAGGACTTCGCCGCCTCCACGTCCCGGCTCTGTAGCTCGTTCCAGGTGAAAGCGCCGGGCTCGTTCGCGAGCTCCGCTCCGAAGTGCTGGCCCGGCTGCCAGAGGGCGATCGGCACACCCATCGGGTCCGCGAACATCGCCATCTTCCCCGCCTGCATGACCTCCATCGGCTCGACGAAGACCGTCGCGCCCTTCTCGGTCGCCGCCGCCGTCACCGCTGCCGCGTCGTCGACCTTCACGTAGGTGGTCCACACGGTCGGCATGCCGGGCATCATCTGCGGGCCGGTCCCGGCGACGACCTTGCCGCCGAGGGTGAACTGCGCGTAACCGCCGGCGTCGGCGGGGAGCTCCTCCACCTCCCACCCGAACAGCCCCGTGTAGAAGGCACGCGTCGCCGCCTGGTCCGGACTCGAGATGTCCACCCAGCAGGGCGTGCCGTGCTCGTACTCGCTGAATTCGGCCATGGGCGTTGTCCTCTCGGAGGTCGCTTCCGCCATTGTGCCGGACGGCCGCGCGACAACACTGCAGCGGGGGCACGAACTTCTGATGACACGAGGCGCGGCGGGCCCGCAGGGCCCGACGGGACGAGGCGCCCTGAGAGGGACGACCGCCCCCAAACGGCGATTCGTTTCCGGTATTATCGCGCTGTCCTTGGGTCCGACAGAGGGCCCGACAGACCGCCGGCGCAGATGCCGACGGGCCTCTTGAGTTTTGGGTGGCCACCCTCCGCTGTAGCGGCACAGACCCGGACGAGTCGCCCGGGCACCCGGAGGTCCACTTGGGTGCGGTCGCTCCCCACCGTCTCGGGTGCTTGGCGCGCCCAGCCCCTGGAGAGAATCCGTGCAGCAGCAGACAATGGACCCGGCCCTCGACCCTGAGGTCGCCGCGGTCGCGCCCCCCCGGCCGACCAGCCGCGTCGGCACCGTCGTCACCGCCCTCGTGCTCTTCGGGCCCTTCGCCGGGGCGATCCTCGGCGCGATCTTCGTCGCACGTCGTGAGACGACGGTGACGAGCCTCGCGATCGCGGTCGTCCTCTACCTGCTGAGCGGCCACGGCCTCTCGGCCGGCTTCCACCGCATGTGCACCCACCGGGCCTTCCGCGCGACGCGCGCCACCAAGATCGCGCTCGTCCTCCTCGGCTCGCTCACCTTCGAGGGGGGAGTGCTCGGCTGGGCGTCGAACCACCGCCAGCACCACGCCTTCACGGACCTCCCCGGCGATCCCCACTCCCCGCATCTCGCCGGCTCCTCGATCGGCGCGCAGCTGCGGGGCGCGGTGCACGCGCACGCGGGCTGGCTGTTCGTGCCGCCCCCCCAGGACGCCGAGCGCTGGATCCCCGACCTGCTCGCCGACCACGACCTCGTCGTCCTCGACCGCCTCTTCCCGCTGTGGTGCGGCGTCTCGCTCGCCGTGCCGACCCTGCTCGGCTTCGCCTTCACCGGGACGGGGAGCGGGGCGCTCGGCGGCTTCATCTGGGGCGGTCTCGTGCGCGTCTTCGTGCTGCAGCAAGCGACGTTCGCGGTGAACTCGGCGTGCCACCTCTTCGGTCGGAGCCCCTTCCGCACCCGAAAGGGCGACCAGGCGCGCAACCTCCCGCTGCTCGGCATCGTCGCGATGGGCGAGGGCTGGCACAACCTCCACCACGCGATGCCGCGCAGCGTGCGTTGCGGTGTCGGCCACGGCGGGTGGGACTCGACGGCCCGCCTCGTCTGGCTGCTAGAGCGGGCCGGCATGGTGAAGGACGTCCACTGGCCCGATGCGCAGACCCTCGCCGCCCGCCGGCGCGAGCGACCGCTCCCCCCCAACAGCTGATCCGAGGAGCGGGCGCGGCACGGGACGCCGCTCCGAGCTAGCCGACGACCGTCACCGGGGTACCCGGCCCGATCCGGGTCACCATCCACGTGAGCGTCGAGGTATCGAGGCGCACGCAGCCGTGCGAGGCCGCCGTCCCGAGCACGCCGCCGACGTTGTCGAGGCCGTGCATCGCGATCTGCCCGGGCCCACCGTCGAACTCCTGGAGCACGTTCGAGCGCGCGCTGAGCGCAAATGCGTACGGTGCCCCGACGGCGTCAGCTGGAAGCTGCAGCACCTCCTCGACGAAGAACTTCCCGGCGGGGGTGGGCGTCGAAGGCTTGCCGACGACCACGGCCGCGGTGCGCACGGCGTACCCGTCGTAGTCGACGGTCAGCGTGCGCCTCGTCGTGTCCACCACGACGGAATAGTCCGTCGCAGAGGTGCGGGTCCCGCTCGCCGTGATCCAGCCGCTGCGCCCGTCGGGCCGTCCCGGGAGCATCACCTGGAGCCACACCCCGCCATGAAACTGCGCGGTGCCGAGGACGGGGAGCACGGTCTGCTCTCCGGTGAGCGGCCGCACCGCCTGGACGTCGGTGAGCGGCCGCACCGCCTGGACGTCGGTCAGCGCCCGCGAGGTGCCTCCCGGTCGGGAGTACGCCTCGTGAGCCGAGAGGAGCACCGCGAGTCGCCGGCCGGACGTCGCCGCCGCGCCTTGGCCCGAAGGGCCGGAGACGACGGCGCTCTCGACACCCACGGCCCCGTGTGTCGAGTACGCGAAGCCGAGGAAGCCGAGGAGCACCGCGGCCGAGAGCAGCCCGCCGCGGATGCCCCACGCGGCGCGCACGCTCACCATCGGCCGCGCACCTCGGCTTCTGCCGTCACGCAGCCCCGGCGTCAACCCGTGAAGCCGACGTGCGCTCGGGCGGGCTTCGCAAAGCTGACGGGCTTGGCCGCCTTCGTCGCGGCTGCGGCCTTCGCCGCAGCTCTCGCCCTCGCCCTCTTCCTCGCTGTCTTGGCTGCCTTGGCCACGGTCGCCTTGGCGGCCGCGGCGGCCGTCGCGGTGGTCGTCGCGGTCGTGCCCGGTGCCGTCGTCGCGGTGACCGAGCCGGCCGTCGCCCCCGAAGGAGTCGTGGTCACGGTCGTCGCGGTGGCCGCCGCGCACCTCGACGCGGTGATCGTGTCGCTGTCGAGGGTGACAGCGCCGTTACGGGCGAGCACCCGTCCGTCGACCGTCACGCTCGTGGTCACCGTGATGCTCTGCAGTGCGAGCACCGTCCCCACGAACTTGGAGGAGGTGCCGAGCGTCGCCGAGCTGCCGATCTGCCAGAAGACGTTGCAGGACTGCGCGCCGTTGATCAGCACGACCTGGCTCGCGGAGGCCGTGGTGAGCGTCGAACCCGCCTGGAAGACGAAGACGGCGCCGGCGTTGCCCTGACCGTTCAAGGTGAGGGTGCCGGTGAGCCCGAGCGAGGACGCGGAGTTGTAGACGCCGGCCGTCAACGCCTGACCGCCGAGGTCGGCGGTGACCGGGGAGGTCGGCCCCTGCCTGGCGGCGTTGCCGTAGGCGGTGACGAGATCGGTCTTTGCCTGCTGGGTGACAGCGTCTCCGGCGTGGTTCGTCCCGTTCACGGTGAGCGAGCCGGTACCCGTTTCGGTGGTGGTCGGGTAGGTGCCGACGTCGCCGTTGATCGTGGTCGGGCCGGTGTTGGTCATCCCGGCTCCCGCCAGTACGCCGAAGCTTTCCGCCGTTCCGAGCGGAACCGACACGGCAGCTGCACCGGCGGGGCCGGAGAGGAGCAGCGACAAAGGGGCGACGAGGCCGGTGACGAGGGCGAGCGCCAGCATGGAGCGCGCGCGGTGAAGGTTTCTCGGGCCCATTCCGCTTACCTCGATCCGTTCTTCTGGCCTGTTGCCAGTTTTCGGTCGGAGATCGCCGGCCTCGATGTTCAGAACCCTTACATCTGATGTCTATTACCGGTAATACATTTCATGAAACGTGGGTAGATGCTCTCCATGGAGAACTGGAGCTTCCTCACCAACCACGGCCAGGCACTCCTCTGCATCGCCAAGGACCCCGGTACGCGACTTCGCGACATCGCCGACGCGCTGCAGATCACCGAGCGGAGGGCGCAAGGGATCGTCACCGACCTGACCGAGGCGGGCTACGTGAAGAAGGGGCGCGAGGGCCGGCGCAACCGCTACGAGGTGCTCGCCCACCTCCCGCTTAGAGCGGCGGTCGGGCCGGACCTGACCGTTGGCGAACTCCTGAACCTCTTCGTCGAACCGAGCAGCACCCTATCGAGAGAGACATCATGAGCAACAGCAGCGACCTTCCATCAACGGGCGCCGAGCTCGGAGTCCCGCCGCCGGACGCGACCGCGGCCGTACCGGTTGATGCGGCGGCCGCGGTCGACCGACCGAGCGCGCAGGCTGAGGTGCCAGGCAAGGGTGCGCGCAGGAGACGCCAAGCGCGAGAGGACAGAGCCCACACCCGCATCAGCGGAGCGTGGGCGGCGGTCACCGTCGGCGTCGTCGTCGGCATCGCCCTCATCGACTTCGTCGTCGAGAACACCCGCTCGGTCCGAGTGGACTTCTTCTCCGCGAGCGGGCGCATGCCGGTCGCTGTCGCACTCCTGGCCGCGGCAGCCGCGGGGGCAACCGTGGTGCTCGTCGTCGGAATCTGCCGTACCACCCAGCTCCGTCTGTCGATCAGACGTCGACGAGGGAAAGCGAGCGCCAACGCGACCAGCGCCACTCAGGATTCCGCGCTCGTCACGACTGAAGATCGGCCGTGAGCGGGGGTGAAGTCGAAAGGCTGATGAGCGAGTTCACCGGCATCTCGATCTCCGAAGCACGGGTCGAGTCCAAGCTCGCCGGCTCCGTCACGCTCACCTTCTGTCTGTTCCCGACGCCGATCCCGGTCCAGTGGAAGTCGATGTTCATGCACATCAGCGGCGACAAGCACGGTTCGGTGATCTCCACGACGAATCCCGTGCTGCACGGGAACGACGTCGTGTGGGCCGTCGTCGAGGGAGACATCCCAAACGCGAAGCACTTCGTCGAAGAGCGGGTCGGACAAGCCAATGCGCTGTTCGGTCAAATGCTCGTCGACGTCGCGCGACAGGACTCGCAGAAGACGGCTGCAACCTTGCCGTCGGAGATCGCGCGACTGCAGCGCCTGCTGGACGAGGCGTAGCGCTAAAGCACACGTGGCAGACAGTTGCTCGCCGAATACGAACCGGGCGACAACCAATCTCTATCTCTCTCGGCTGTCGAGGAGCGTCACCGCCGCGGGGGACGACCCGCTGGATCGCGAGGTGTCGCCGCGTTCGCGATGGCCACGAGCGGACGGTCGTCACTGACCTCAATGAACGGTCACCCTTCGACTCGCCGTGAGCTTCCTTTGGCCCTTGGCGTAGGTGAGCAGCAGTACATAACGGCCGGCCGGGGGCCTTCGCGCAGCGACGAGCCGCACCAGGCCCTTTAGATAGGTACCCGAAGCGACCACGTGAGCCGCCACTTCGAGCTTCGCAGTCGCCCTCGACGCCGCCGTGAACGTCACGGCTCGGGACACGACACTCTCGAAAATCGTGTCCGGGCCGCCGATGCGTTAATAACAGCGCATCTGTGCCTCGCCTGACCGATGCGACAAAAGTATCGCATTAGCGACGTACACTCTGCATGTGGCAATTTCGACGCACCAACCTCGGTGGTACCGCATCCGCGACGAAGCGTCGCTTGGCGATGCAATCGCAGCTGTCAGGAAGGCGAGTGGAAGGAGCCAGGAGCAGCTCGCCGCGCGCATCGGAGCAGAACGGGCCTCGATCCGCCGGATCGAACAGGGCCGCCTCGCCGTGCTCGGCAGGATCATGAAGGCACTCGGCGTCTGCGGCTACGAGCTGATCGCGGTACCGCGTGGCACGAAGGTCACGGTCGAGTAGGTGCCTGGCGACGTCCTCAACATCTGGATCGACGGGCGGGTAGTCGCCACTTTGCAGCGTGCCCGCTCGGACATCCGCCTCCAGTACGAGCCCGACGAGCAGCAGCGCTCCGGTGACGGCTCGATCGTGCTGTCGACGTCGCTTCCTGTGCGGTCGCAGCCCTACGACGGGGACGTGGTCGGATACTGGCTCGAGGGAGTGCTTCCTGAGGGCGAGGCCCGCACCGTCCTCGAGTCGCTCTACGACGTCCGCCGAGGTGACGCGTTCGGGCTCCTCCGCCGCATCGGCCGTGAGTGCGCCGGCGCGGTCGCGTTCCTTCCTGAGGGCAGAGAGCCGGCGCCACCAGGCCGGCCGAAACCGATCACCGACGACGAGCTCGCCGAGGCAATCACCAACCTCCCCGCCCACCCCCTCGGCGACACGGCCGAATCGGGGATCTCCCTCGGGGGCCTGCAATCGAAGCTCCTCGTCTGCAAGACGCCCGACGGCTGGGCACTTCCTGCCAACGGTGCTCCCTCGACCCACATCATGAAGCCAGCGCCGGCGCAGCATCTCGGCCTTGCAAGGGCCGAGGCCTACGCGATGAACCTCGCTGCGGCCGCGGGCCTCTCGGCGGCCGCCGTTGACCTCCTCGTCGTCGACGGCCGCGACGTGCTCGTGGTCGAGCGCTTCGACCGGGAACTCGTCGACGGTGTCACCCGCCGCCTGCACCAAGAGGACGCCTGTCAGGCACTCGGACGCGACCCGCGGGACCGGCGGAAGTACCAACAGGCCACTGGCGGCCCCTCCTACGGTGCGATCGCCAAGCTCCTTTCCGCTCACGCCGTCGACGTCGACCGGGAGCTCCGCGCGCTCACGGAGGCGATGACCTTCACATGTGCGATCGGCAATACCGACGCCCACGGCAAGAACCACGGCTTCCTCATTGCCGATGGGACGCTCTCCCTCGCCCCGATCTATGACGCCGCGCCGACCGAGTCGTTCGTGGCGGGGCGGAACCTCGCGATGTACGTCGGGGCGCAGACGCGGATCGACCGCGTCAACCGGATCCAGCTCGCGCTCGAAGCTCACTCGTGGGGGCTCCCCAAGTCGTCGGTGACCGACCTCATCGACGAGACACTCAATCGCATCAGGGACGCGCTCGGGAACGTCGCCACCGACGATGTCCCGCGAGAGGTCGTCGAGGACGTCGCTCAGTACCACCAGCGGCTCGCCGAGTCGCGCGTCCTCCAACGCGGCTGAATCCACCTCCCTTTGGGTGGGGAGCAGAAGCTGTTGCGATCACCGCGCCGTCGGGGCCCTCCCGCGAGGCGCTGACGGCGCGGGCCGCTACCGAGCCGGCAGCGAGGACGCGCCGCGGTCGCATGTGGGACGCGTGTTATGTGACACGGCACGAACGCGAGAACCGTCGTTCCGCGTGCTCTGCGCAGCCGCGAGCGCTCAGCATGGCCTCGTTGACCGGGCGCGGATATTCGGCGTTCGGCCGCCGTTCTAACCAGACGTGCCAAGAGCGTTGAGAAATGATGCGGCGATTGGGCCGTCGGTCGGACCGCCGTAGCCGCCGTCGACGACGAGCACCGCGAAGGCAACGTTCCCGCGAAAGCCGATGAGCCAGGCGTCGGTCGGGAGCGGGTTGCCACTCCCGTACTCGGCGGTCCCGGTCTTCGCGTAGGTCCCGGATGGCAGACCCTGGTTCGCGGCGGTCCCGCTCGCGACGACATCGGCCATCATCACGTGCAGATCATCCACCACGTCGGTGGGCAGACGGTGGGTCGGTGCCCGGTCGTCCGGCGCCCCGAGCACGAGGCGCGGCTCACGCACGACCCCCGAATCGATCGCCGCGGCGACCATCGCCATGTCGAGCGGCGAGACGAGCACGCTGCCCTGACCGATTGCGGTGGCAGCGAGCCCGGCGGCGCTGGTCGGCGTCGGCACGCTGCCGCCGAAGACTGTGAGCCCAATGTCGGGCGACGTGCCGACGTCGTATTCGGCGGCCGCGGCGGGAAGGTTCGCCGGATCGAGGTTTTTCGTCGTGAGACCAATGAACGCGGTGTTGCAGGACTCGGTAAAAGCCTGGGCCATGTTCTGCACTGGAGCGTCACCTTCGGCATTGTGAAACAGCTCGCCGCCGACGGTGATCGTCGTCGGGCAGCTTGCCGACGAGCTGGGTGAAAGACCGTGCTCGATGAGCGCGGTGCTCGTGATCGTCTTGAACGTTGAGCCGGGCGGGAAGGTCCCGTCGAAAGCTTGATCGAACGCGTCACTGCTCGGGTCGCTCACCGAGGCGAGCAGCTGGCCGGTGCTGGCGTCGACGGCGACGAGGGCGGCTGGCTTGTCTTCGTGCGCGAGCGCTGCCTCCGCGGCGCGTTGCACCGTGGGGTTGATGGAGGTACGTACCGGGGTGCCGGGCACCGGCTTCTTGCTCGCAAGCGTCGCCAACGTCGACCCGTCATCGCTCACCACCGAGATCGTGGTTCCGGGAGTCCCGGCGAGCTGGGCCTGGTCGTACTGTTCGAGTCCGGTCTGGCCTACGACGCTCGTCGTGTCATATGGGGCGCCGAGCGCGTGCAGCTCCTGGGCGGTGATCGGACCCACGCTCCCGACGAGGTGGGCCTCGAGTCCCGGCGTGACGGCCTCGCGCGCCTCGGAGGTCTGGAAAACGGTTCCCGGTAGCGGATAGAGGGTCGGCTTCAGCTGCAGGTACCGGGCCCATGAGACCGTGAAGACGGGCTCGAAGTACGCTGGCTTCACCTTCGCTGTGGCGAGAGCGGCGCTCGCTTCCGCGCTCGTCGCTCCGGCAGCGACGAGCGCCGCTGAAAGCGAGGACGGGTCTTTCACGTATTTCCCCTCGATGCCGACAGTCACCGTTTCCTCCTCGGCCGTGAGCGCCACGTTGCCGGCGCCGAGAATTGGGGCACGGGGCGGCCAGGTCGCCGTCAGGGCAAATTGACTGGCTGGACGGAGGGACGGGTCGATCGTCTCGGGCGTCCATTGCACGAGCCAGCGACCGGAACGCTCCACCAGGTGCAAGGTCGTGTGGACCGTCCACACACCGAACCCAGGGATCGTGAGGTGCTCGGTCACCGGGACCCGTGCCGCGGTGCCAGAGACGATGGGTGCGCCAGCTTTGTAGCTCGCCTTGGTCACTTCGAGGTCAGAAATCGCCGCACCGTTGATGCTCGCGAATGCGGCGGGCGGGTCTGCCACGAGGCGCCGCATCGAGGACCAGTTGCGTGACGTCCATCCCGTCAGGAACGCCCCGATCGTCGTCTGCGGTCCGGCTGACGCGCTACTGCACGCGGCCAGGAGGCCAGCGACGGAGAGAGTCGTCAGGAGCAACGGCGTCCGGGTTGCTCGGACGTTCGTGACACGACCCCGTAGCTGCATGAGAAACCAGGCTAGGGGCCGGTCCGAGCGACGTGCGGGACACATCACCGTCTCGATATGTGCTCTTGCCAGCCGGGGCGGAAGAGCCTCCGCGGTTCGCGGATCAGTCAGTATGTTCCCGACGGAGGCGCCGCGGCGCGGGAAAGGCACGCTCTTCCAAGCACGCGTTGAGAGGCGCACGGACTAAGGAAGTCCCGCGGTTCTGCACGGTGCCCCGGTTGAGACGGTGACGGGAGCCAGCTTCACCTCCATCGCTTTCGAAAAATCACTTCAAGGCGCGATCACCAAGTTCCGTCAGACTGCCGCGAAGAAAGCCACTGAACTCGGGACGACCGTGCCCGTAATCAGCTGCAAGCCGATGGCGAACGGCGACAAAGAATGTTTGGGCGCCCCGACGGGGATTCGCTACGGCGTACTTCGGCTACGGGTGAGCTTCGTCTCGGGCTAGACGGGTTTGGTTCGGCAGAGGCCGTGCTGGAGAGAGATTAGAAGAACACCCGCTCGGCGCAGTGGTTGCCTCGATTGGGCAGGCGCCCGTGTCCGTTAGCGATCCGAGCTCAGACGGCCTTTGGCCGGCAGGTTCTCGAGGGCGCCCCCTCTCGGACCGTGAGGCGACAGAACGTCGTCGTCATGGTGGTTCCATTCGAGCGCGGAGTCGGCGTTCTACGCGCTGAGAAGAGCCCCATAACAACGGTCAAACTCGCTGTCGTCGCGCAGCGAACGCGCCGGTATGGGACACGGTTTCCCATCTCCGCGACGTCCTGGCTGCCAGTCTCGTCCGGCGGTCCAGAGGGGTTGACGCTTCCTCACAGGCGCTGCGGGGGCGGGGGGCTTATCCACAGTCCTCTGACCTGGGCACTGACAAAAAGCTGCGCGAAAGCCCAGGTCGTCACTGACACGCCACTGACAAAAAACTGCTCTCACTGACAAAAAGTGAGTTGGCGACACCACCAGCTACTTTGTGGAGCCCGGGGTCGGGATTGAACCGACGACCTGCGCATTACGAGTGCACGATACAGCGTCCAGCGAGTCCTTCCTAGTCCTGTCACCTGGGGTTTTACTGTCCGCTCCGTCTTCATTGTCTGGCTCATTCCAGGCAGTTTTGGAGAGGAGTGAGCCAACAAGTGAGCCGGCGGTCCTCTCGTCAGCTGGTCCGGTGGACCTGACGATTGGCCTTGTACTCGTCGACAAAAGCGCGACTGCTGCGCCACTGCCCGTCATTCCCCTTCTGAGCGCGCAACCGCCCCCGGCTCGCGGCCATCTTCAACGCACCTTCGGAAATCTGGTCGTCGGCGAGGGCGGCCAACGGCACCAGACGCCGCGGCCCGGCAACGGCTGGAACGATGAAGCGGTAGAGATTGTCGAGCACCGCGCGGGCCAACATCTCTCCGAGCGCCCCCGGGTCGCCGTCGTCAGCTGCGCGAAGCGCCCGCAAATATCTCGAGCGATCGCGCTTGTAGACGATGGCGGGGGCGTAGCCGAGGCGTACGAGGAGGAGGTTCATCAGCAGGCGCCCAGCGCGCCCGTTTCCATCGAGAAAGGGGTGGATTCGCTCGAATTGAGCGTGCAGCAATCCCAACTCCTCGAAGGGCGACGCCGCATCTGCGAGGGCGTCGGCTCGTCGTACCCACTCTCGCATGGCGCCCGGCACCTCGGGCCAGCTCGGCGGTTTCATGCCTCCGGGAAACGGCGCGATGTCGTGCTCGCGAAAGCTTCCCGGTGATTCCCTGGGGGTCGCCTGCGAATGAGGGGCAACTTCCCATACGGGGCCGAGCGCAACCTGATGGATCCAGCGCACCTCGGAGAGCATCAGCGCGGAGCCGTCGGAGCGCTCGGGCTTGAGCGCCTGTTCGTAGACCCACTTCGCGGCGTCCGCGTAGCCCTTCACCTCCATGTACTCGGCGAGCTCCTTGTTGCCGACAGCTCGTCCTTCGGAGAGAAGCGCCTCGACCTGCTTGAGAACGAGGGTGTTGCCCTCGATCGCTGTGGAGTGGTGCGCTTCCTCGTACCAGATGGTCGTCCAGATGCCCCCTGCCTCGGCGGGGTCAGGGAGACCGCCCAGGCGCTCGTGCAGCTCGGCGAACGCCTCGTCGAGGCGGCTGTAGATCTCAACCCGCCTCGGGCGACCGGGCATGTCCCCTCCGATGTTGTGCGCACGCGGCGAAATAATCGAACAGCACGACTTTACCTGGGCCGTGCGCAGACGAACGATTAGTTAGACAGCACAACTCGGCCAGGCGGACTCGGCGCTGCGGGACACGGCGCGATGCCCCGTTCGCGATTCGAGCAAGCCCATGTGCGACCGATCGATCAATTCGCGATTTTGCGCTTACCCGCCGTTTACATTCGTCGACCGATGTTCGTCTCCGATCTACGGCACTTCTTGGACATCCCCGACGATGCGCCCGGTCCAGCTCGCAAGATGGCCCAGCACTTGGGATCGGTCGTTCAAGCTGCAACTGCCGCCGACGCGAGCACGCCGTGGACCACGGCTCTAGCTTGCCGACGTCGGCCTCGGAATCGACCCTGCACCGGGCACATCGCCGTGTTCCGCGCTGACCTTCCGGCTGCGATCGAGTGGCAGTGCAACGTCTGCGGTGACGAAGGAGTGATCAGCGGGTGGGAGGAGTCGCCGTTCGATCTCAGACTCCCTGGTAACCACACCAGGAATGGCCCGAATCATGAGATATTCCTGAGCGACGAGCTGGCTGGGGCTTTGCGGGAGTTGACCCTGCTCGACGTCGAGTGCGAACGCCTCGTATACAGGATGCGTTCCTCCGGCGAGGACAACATCCTCGAGGCCAGCGCTGACGAGCTCGACGAGCTACTCGGCTTCGTGGCGGCTGACGCGAACCACGAGATCAATCCCAATCGAAGAAGGCGCTTGGATCGCGCCTTCGCGGTATTGAGCGACGCGCTCGGGACCTGGGAGTCGGGGGGCGGATCCGACTCCTCCGACAGTGCTCATAGGTCAAGCGGGGAGCCCGGTCCAGATGCGAGGGATATCACGGGCAGATGGAACATCGTGGAAATGGACCTGTGGGATAGCGAGGCTCTCGACCTGGTAGCACCAGCCTTCATCGAGTTCTCCTCCGACCACCGAGGCAGCTTCGGTTTCATCGCGGTCACCGGGTGGATCGACTGGCGCATTTCCGACGTCGATCGCTTCGATGTCGAGTTCAGCTGGGACGGAAACGACGAGGGGGGCCACATCACCGGACGAGGTTGGGCCACCCTCGGAGACGCCGAAGCCCTACACGGTCACCTCTACTTCCACCTCGGTGACGACTCCGGCTTTCGCGCCGAGCGATTCAGGAAGTGACTCAAATCGCGGGTCGCACCGGCCGCAACCTCGAAGAGGCGGGCCAAGCCCAGACCAGTGGTGTATGACGACCACCACACCAACCATTGGTGTTGCTGCTAGCTGACGGCCTCGAGTTCGGCCGACGTGCTCACCTCCTTGTTGTCGATGGCGCCGCCGACGAGGACCCGCACCCTGGTCTTCGCGAGCGACTCCTGGCTCATGTAGCGCCGGGCGACCGCCCACTCGTCGTGCTGCTCGGCGAGCACCGCCCCGACGAGGCGGATGCAGGCGGCGCGGTTCGGGAAGATGCCGACGACGTCGGTGCGGCGGCGGATCTCGCGGTTGAGGCGCTCCTGGTAGAAGTCGGGCCGGGGCGCGGTGTGCCGCTTGCGCAGGCATCCGTTTCCCCGGCCCGCTCACCGAACCGGACGTGCGCGTTCCCACGCATCCGGCTCTCCACAGGCTCGTGCCAGTCGGTCATGCCGCCTCTTCGATCGCGCTGCTCGTCCACGGCGAAGGGATGTTGTTCGCCCGGTAGCGGTAGCGGGTGACCGGCACCGTCATCGGGTCGAACAGCGTGACCTTGCCGTCCGTCGGCCACCACCCAGGGAGATAGCGGCGACGGAGCTGCTTCCAGTTGGCCTTCGGGTGCTTGTGGCGGAGCCAACAGATGACCCGCCTCCAGGTGAAGCGACGGAGGTAGTCGAAGGTGGCCTTCGACGTGCCGTGCCGGAAGTAGTTGACCCATCCTCGAACGACCGGGCTGAGCCGGTAGCAAAGGACGGCGAGCGGCTGGTTGGTGGCCTCCCTGGTCATCGTGCGCACCTTGGTCTTCACCTTGGCCAGTGCGGCCTTGGTCGGGAAGGTGTACACGGTCGGCTTCCCCGAGCCTCGTTTCGGCTGGCGCTGGATGCGGAAGCCGAGGAAGTCGAACCCCTCGTCGATGTGGGCGATCTTCGTCTTCTCCTCCGACAGGCGAAGGCCAATCGGTAAGAGCACCGCTGCCACCTCTTCACGCAGGTCCTCGGCGTGGGAGCGGGTGCCCTTCACCAGAACCACGAAGTCGTCCGCATAGCGGACGAGGCGGTAGGTGGCGAGCCCCTTCTTCCGGCGCCGGTGACGTGCGCCCGAGTTACCCATCTGCTGCCAGGCATCGACGAAGTGCTCGTCGATGACCGACAGGGCGATGTTCGCGAGCAGCGGCGAGAGGATCCCTCCCTGGGGCGTGCCGGTGTTGTTGTCCCGCTCGAAGACTGAACGAGAGTCGCCTCGGTTCGACTACTCCGAGGCGTGCATTGCTGACCGGCCCATATCCGCCAGGTTGGAGCCGGCGGTCCACTTGAGGGGGTTCCACCACTGGTTTCTGCACTCGTACACCTCTCCGTCTTGCTTGCCGGACCCGAGCCGTCTGGCAGTGCCGACCCGTTCCGTCGTTGTCGAGGCTGCTCCCACCCTCCCCGGCGTCTCCCGGGTCGGGCTGCCTCCAGCTACATCAGGCCGCTGCGACAGCCCGAAGGCGGAGCCCTTTCATCTCCGCCGGGTCAGATGGCGCCTCGTGGCGCACGGGGTTGTTGCTCCATATCTGGCGCCAGTGCTCGGGCGGGAGCGCGCTGAACGCCAACAGGTCCCCCTCGGCGTCGGTGAGGAGCTCGGCGACCGCGGGGAACTGGGTCTCGAGCTGGTCGACGACCCGATTGAACTGCGCCTTCACCTGGGTGACGTCGGGCTGGGCGAAGATCGTCCGCACGAGCGTGGCGACGAGGCCCTGGGCGGACTTCGGGACGCGGGTCAACAGGTTGCGCATGGCGTGTGTTCTGCACCGCTGCCAGGAGGCCCCGTCCAAGACCGCGGCGATGGCGCCC
>DATLTN010000019.1 GCA_035533595.1 Acidimicrobiales bacterium | reverse complement strand
GCCCGGCGGCACCGCCGCGTCAAAAGACTCCCCGGCGCGCCTTCGCCGCCGCGCCGGGTGACGGAGCCAAGAGCTGCGCGGTCGCCCGCGCCTTTCCAGAGCGCGTCCTGCGACGGCGTCGGCCTGGAGGATGACGTCGCGGTGCACGCTCATCCCGAGCCCGACGACAGCGCCCCCCGGATGGTCGAAGATGGCGTCCATGTCGGCCCGCCGCCCCCGGTCTCGCCGCGCGCTGCACGCCCGCACGGCGGGTCGCGGGTGACACTCGCCGCGGCGCGGGCCGCGGCGACGGCGGTCGGCGCCTCCGGCAACCACCACTTCCGCTTCGGCGGCCTCGTGCTCGTCCTCATCGTGGTGGGTGCGCTCGGATTCGCCCTCGTCCGCGCCCGTGACCGGCGACACGGCCGGGAGGGCGAAGAGACGGCCTCGACGTCGCCGGCAGGGCGCCCACCCGCGACGCCCGACCGCTCCGGAGCCGCGGGCGAGGGGCGGGAGGCAGCGCCGCAGACCCCCGCCGTGCCGACCCCCGGTCGCGGCACCGCGGCTTCGGAGACGAGGCGCTCCGCCCGTCCGCTCGTCGGCGTCGGCGGAGCGGCAGCGGGCTGGGCCGTCGAGACGCACGGCCTCACCAAGCGTTTCGGCGCCAACGTCGCCGTGAACGACGTCGAGCTGCTCGTCCCGCGCGGCTGCGCCTTCGGCTACCTCGGGCCGAACGGCGCCGGCAAGACGACGCTCATCCGCACCCTGCTCGGCCTCACCCGCGCCGACAGCGGATCGATGTCGCTCCTCGGGCTCCCCCTCCCCGCGCAGCGCGCCGCGGCGCTGGCGCGGGTCGGCGCGATCGTGGACGAGCCGCGCTTCCACGCCCACCTCACGGGGCGGGAGAACCTGCGGCTGCTCGCGGCGGCGCGCGGCGGTGCGGCGGGGATCCGGATCCCGCCCGCGTTGGCACGCGTCGGGCTCGCCGACCGCGCCGACCACAAGGTCGCGACCTATTCGATGGGCATGCGCCAGCGCCTCGGCGTCGCCTCCTGCCTCCTCGGCGACCCGGAGCTGCTGATCCTCGACGAGCCGATGAACGGCCTCGACCCGGCCGGGATGCACGAGATGCGGGCGATGATCGAGAGCCTCGTCGAAGAGGGGCGGACGGTGATGCTCTCGTCGCACCTCCTCGACGAGGTGGAGCGCACCTGCGACGCGGTGGCGATCGTCGACCACGGGCGGGTTATCCGCCAGGGGTCGATCGACGAGCTGGTGCGGGGCGCCGGCACGCTCGTCGTGCGGGTCGAGTGCTCGGACCCGGCAGCCGCGGTGGGCGCCGTCGAGCGGAGCGGCATCGCGGTGGCCACTGCGCGCGTCGAGGTGGGGCTGACCGTCACCCTCCCCGCCGGCTCGTCGCGCGACGCGGTCGCCGAGGTCAACCGCCTCCTCGTCGAGGCCGGCATCGCCGTCTACGGGCTGCAGGAGGTGCGGACGACCCTCGAGGACTGGTTCCTGTCGGTCACGAGCCGGCTCGGGGAGCAGCCGTGACGGTGCTCGCCGGCGGCGGCCCCGCCGAGGTCGCGGCCGTCTCCGACGGGCCGGCGCCGGCACCGCCGACGGCGTGGGGGCGGGCGCGGTCGGCGCTCCCGACGTGGGGGCTGGTCGTCACCAAGAACCTGGAGCTCCGCAGGCGGCGCGGCCTGATGGTCGCCGTCGTGCTGCTGACCTTCGGGCTGCCGGCCGTGATCCTCGGCATCCGGCTGCTGTTCCACGCGATCGACCCGGCGAGCTACGGGCCGGCGGGGAGCCCCGGCGTCTTCGCCGGCCTCTGCGGCCCGATGGCCGAGTTCGGCTTCATCATCGCCGCCACGCTCGGCACCGCGGCGGGGACCACCGACCTCACCGAAGGGGTCTTCCGCCAGCTCGTGACGACCGGCAGGTCACGCCTCGCGCTCTACCTGGCGCGCATCCCCGCGGGCCTCGCGATCCTCCTGCCGCTCGTCGCGCTCGCCTTCTCGGTGCTCTGCCTCGTGACCTGCTTCGCCGGCATCCCGCAGCGGAACGTCGTCAGCCTTGACGGCGTGTCGGTCCCGGCGCACCTGAGCGAGGGCCAGCTCGAGCGCTGGGTCGAGCAGCACCCCGGGCAGGTCGCGGCGGCGCTGCGCTCCGGGGCGGTGCCGCTGCCGACGAAGGGCACGACGGTCTCGGGCGAGGTCGACAACCTCTACGGTGACTACGTCACCGCCGAGGCGCTGTCCACGGATCCCGCGATCAACGAGATGGTGAAGATCGGGCTGTGGATCGAGCTCGAGGTGGGGGTCGGCTTCCTCGTCGGCCTCGGGCTCGGCTCCCTCATCGGGCAGCGCACGGTCGCCACGATCGCGATGATCGCTCTCGAGATCATCGTCACCCCGATCCTCGCCAATGTCGCGATTCCGTACTTCCTCGACGGGCAGCGCCTCGTCGTCGGCATCGCGATGGACCAGCTCCGCCCCGCGGGGCTCGCCACTGCCCTCGGAGAGCACGTCCGTGGCAGGGTGCTCCTTGGTGGCAGGGGCGTCCTCTCGATCCCGCCGATGCCGACCTGGGCGATGATCTCAGTGATCGCCGGGTGGATCGTCGGCTGGTCCGCGATCGGCGCCTGGAAGATGATGCGCCGCGACGCCTGAGCAACCGCCCGGCCGAGGGCGGGCTCCGCGCCCTCGGGCGGGCGCACGTGATCGCAGAAATAGATCGGCGGGCCGTACACGGTGCAGCGGAGCACCACGCCGACGTGCGAGTCGGCGGCTCCGCCCGCGGCAATTTCTGCAAATTGCGCCTATTCGTGCACGCGCGTAGCTACCGGGTGGGAGGAGGGGCTCGCCTCGCCATGAGAGGGGCCCCGTCGTCGCCTCCGCGATCAGCGGTTCCACGGCGGGGCACTCCGGGCTCGAGCGCCTCGCGAGGGTGATGCTCCCGCTCGTCTGACCGCTCTCCGAACCGACGCGCTGCCGATCACGGGGTCGGCGTCTGAGGGAGCGCTGGCGCCGAGCGACGGGCGCGGCGACGGGCGGCAAAGCGTGCTCTCGGGCCACCCGCCGCGCCGCCTCCGCCGGCGCCGGTGCGCAACGACGGATCGGCATAGGAGCCCGGAGGCTGGTTGACGCCCCGCCCGTCCTGCCACCAGCCGACGGGTGGCTGGTCGTATCGAGCCTTCATCACGACTCCTTTTGCGCGCGCGTGGCGGTGGACGGCCTCTTGCACAAGACGGCGATGCTGTTGTCGCTGAGGGTGGCCATGCCGATGGCCTCCCAGCCCCGCTCGCCGACCTCGTTCAGTCGGTGCACCGCGGGAGAGGCGCCCGGCGCATTGGTCGGAGCCTCGAACTGGGGGAGCGCGACGATCAGGTATTCCCAGGCATCCATCGTGACCTCGTTTCGATCGGGCGCGGCGGGGGCCGGGACGCCGCTCGTCATCGTCTTCGTCCTCTGCCGGAAGCAGCAGCCGCGACCGGGGCCATCGCTACGGCCCGCGGCGCGCCGAACTGCGGGGAGGACCGGCGCGCCGGCACGCCGACGATCTCGGAGAGATCGCCACCGTCGATGGTTTCGCGTTCGAGGAGCAGCCCGACCACGCGTTCGAGGGCCTCGCGATTCGCCCCGAGGAGCGCCATCGCGCCGCTCTCCGCCTCCCGCAGCAGCCTCGCGACCTCCTGGTCGACGGCGCGCTGGGTCTCCTCGGCGTAGGGGCGGCCGGCGAAGGGGTTGTCGCGGCTCGGTCCCTCCGGCCCGTAGCCGACGGGACCGAGCTCCTTTGAGAAGCCCCACTCGCGCACCATGCGGGTGGCGAGCTCGGTCGCGCCGGAGAGGTCGTTCGAGGCGCCGGTCGAAGGCTCGCCGAGCACGAGGATCTCCGCCGCCCGCCCCCCGAGGCGCACCGCGAGGGCGTCGGTGAGGTAGCTCTCGGGATAGAGGTGGCGCTCGGTCTCGGGTAGTTGCTCGGTGACCCCGAGGGCCGCGCCGCGCGGAAGGATCGTGACCTTGGCGACGGGGTCGGCGTGCTCGGAGAGGATCGCGACGAGGGCATGGCCCGCCTCGTGGACGGCGACCGAATGCTTCTCCTCGGGGAGGAGCGCGTTCGACACGTCGCGGCGGCCGATCAGGAGCCGGTCGCGCGCCATGGCGAAGTCCTCCGCTTCGAGCACGTCGCGCCCGGCGCGCACGGCGTTGATCGCCGCTTCGTTGACAAGGTTGGCGAGGTCGGCACCGGAGAAGCCGGGTGTGCCGCGCGAGACCGCGTCGAGGTCGACGTCGCCTCCGAGCTTCTTGTCGTGCCCGTGGATGTTGAGGATCGCCGTGCGCTCGCGCTGGTTGGGGAGAGGGATCTCGACCGTGCGATCGAAGCGGCCCGGGCGGAGCAGCGCGGCGTCGAGTATCTCCGCCCGGTTGGTGGCCGCCATCACGACGACGCTCGTGCCCGGCTCGAAGCCGTCCATGTCCGAGAGGAGCTGGTTGAGCGTCTGCTCGCGCTCGTCGTTGGAGCCGAAGCCCCCCGGCCCCCGCCGGCCGCCGATCGCGTCGATCTCGTCGATGAAGATGATCGACGGGGCGCGCTTACGAGCGTCGGCGAAGAGGTCGCGCACCCGCGAGGCGCCGACGCCCACGAACATCTCGACAAAGCTCGAACCGCTGAGGGCGAAGAACGGGACCCCCGCCTCGCCGGCGACCGCCCTCGCGAGGAGCGTCTTCCCAGTGCCCGGCGGCCCCACCATGAGCACGCCCTTCGGGCCGACGGCACCCGCGGCGGCATAGCGCTGTGGATGTTGAAGGAAGTCGACGACCTCCATCACCTCGGCCTTGGAACCCTCGTAGCCGGCGATGTCGGAGAAGCGGGTCGGCGGACGCTCCTCGTCGTAGAGCTTGGCCTTGGAGCGGCCGATGCCCATGAGCCCGCCGAGGCCGCCGGTCAGCTGCTTGCGGCTCCGACGACCGATCCACACGAAGACGCCGATGAACAGCAGCAGCGGCAGTAAGGAGAGCACGCCGCCCCACGGCGAGGTGGTGCTCGCCGTACCGGTCACTGCCACCTTGTGGGCGAGGAGCAGCGGTGCGAGGGAGGTGTCGTCGAGGGCGGTCGGGAGCTGGGAGGTGTAGGCGCCGTGCCCCTGGAGGAGCCCCGAGACCGCACCGGTCGCGCTGATGCTCGCCGAGGAGACCTTGTCCGCGGTCACCGCGTTGACGAAAGCGGTGAAGTCGAGGTGGCGGGTGGCCGAGGCCTTGTGCCCGGGGTGGAGGATGAGGAGCAGGGTGAGGACGATCCCGAGCGGCACGAGCGCCCCCCGCCAGCGCGGCGGCGGCGGCGGGACCCGTGCCGGCGGCTGCTCGTTCGCCGGGCCGGGCCGCGCCGAGCTCGTGCGGTGCGAGGTCGTCACGAGCGTCGGCCGCCAGCTCCCGCCGGGCGTGCACGGACCCGCCAGAGGTCCTGCATGCCTGTCGGCACGGCGAGTCTCACGTGCCGCTCGTCGCGGGCGCGAGGCGATCGGCGCCCCAGCGGACGGTGCAGCCGTCGCGGCGCATCGTCGCGCTGAAGCCGTAGATCGAGCAGAAGATCGCCCCGGCCGTGAGGGTCCAGCTGGTCGCGGTGCGCTCCAGCACGAAGGCACGGAGCGAAGAGGAGACGAGCAGCCACGCGACGATCCCGGAGTTCACGAGCAGCACCCCGGCCCACATGAGCGAGATGCGGAAGAAGTACTGCCGGACTCGGGGATGCTCGAGGAGCTCGCGGTCAAGTGGACAGAAGTCCTCGGCGAAGCGTTGCACCAGTGGACGACCGACGAGTGCGGTGTACACGAGGACGCACGCGATGAGGACCGTGCCGATGAGGGGTTGCGCGAAGTAGAGGAAGGAGCTGCCGGTGGCGAAGGAGACGGCGGTCCGGACGGTGAGCAGCAGCACGTCGAGCACGAGCACCGTCGAGACCCGGTCGCCACGGATGAGGCGGCGCGCCGCGGCGGCGTAGGACCAGACGAGCGCGGCGACGATCGCGCCCCGCAGCCCGGCGAAGAGGAGAGCGAGGTAGAAGCACGCGAGCGGGGCGAGCACCCCCTCGGCGACGACGGGGATCGCGTGGCGCACCGCGGTCCGTGGGTCGGGCATGTGCACGAGGGTGCTGTCGCGCCCGTCCCGTGAGATCGAGAAGGGACACGTGAGAGAGCCGGCGGGGTTCCCCCGCGAGACGGTGCGCCTCGACGAAAGGGGTCTGCGGCGCGTCAGGGCGTGGCCGCGCGAACAGGGCCATGCCGTCGGGCCACCCGCCCGAGGAAGTTGGCGAAGTCGCCGTGCGGCGGGTCTCCGCTAGGCAGCGCGCTGCTGGAGAGCAGCGTCGGCCTCCACGATCGGCCATCCACGCCGGCGAGCCGCGGATCGCTGTCGCGTAGCGGAACGGCGAAGACCGGCGGAAGGGGTTTCGGGGTACGGCGGGCGAAATCGACGGAGGTAGCCAGCTGCGGTTCGGGGACCGATCCCAAGAGGTCCACCGATCTTCCTCCGGGAGCGGAGGAGCTTGTCGCTCGGGACTGCTGTCGAGCCCAAGTCGTGCCTACGCAAGTTATCGCGGTTCCCCCGGCCGGAAAGGTCGGGGGGGACGGCCTCGCGGGCACCGCGCTTTGGGGCCGACCCCCTCCCGCCGAGTGGTTCGCGATCACCGGCCGGGCGCTCCGGGCCGCTCGACCGCATCAGGAGACTGCCCGCTGTCGGAGTAGGCGACGGGATGGTTGCCACCGAGCTCGACGAAGCGTTCGTTCAGCGCCTGCGCGATCACGTCGTAGTCGTGATCGGCAGGCTCGAGCGCCGCGCTCAGGAAGGCCTCGACCTCGAGCACGCTGCTCATCCCGCCGATCGTGAAGTAGCGGAGGAAGAGCTCGCGATGGGAGAGGCCGAGGTCGCGACGCGCCTGGTCGAGCACAGCGCCGCGGCACTCAGCCATGGGGCACCCCGGCGGCGAGCCCGTCGGACAGTTGACCCCCGGAGCTCGCGACCAGTTCGCTGGCATGCTCGGTGAGCGGCCGACTCGATTTACGGGAGAGGTGCAGGAGGTGTCGGTAGGCCCCGTCCTCGCTCAGCCCCACGCGTTCCATCAGGATCCCCTCGGCGATCGCGATCAGCTCGCGCGAGCGCAGTGCGGCGCGAAACCGCTCCGTGACCTCGCCTCCGGTGAGCTCGGCGGCGGCGCTCAGGATGACCGATGCCTCGGTGGCGAAGACGGCGGCAAGCTCCTGGTCCTTCGGCGTGAACGCAGCCGCGGTGCGCGAGTAGATGTTCAGGGCACCGACCGGTTGCTCGTCCGAAATGAGGGGCGAGGAGAGGATGGCGTTGATGCCGAGCGCCAGTGCGCGGGGGGTGAAGTCTGGCCAGCGACGCTCGCTGTCCAAGCGCTCGATATGGAACCAGCGCCCCTCCTCGGAGGCGGCGACGCAGGGCCCCTCTCCGGTCGCGTACTGGCCGGCATCCATGTCGAGGACGGTCTGGTCGCTCGCCGCGACCGTGGATAGCTGACCGTGGCGGCGGAGCGAGATGCTGACTCCGTCGGCGGCGGCCACGGTGACCTGCGCGAGCGCCACCACCAGTCGCAATGCCGCGTCCACGACATCGGCATCGGCGGAGGCCGCGCTCACTCGCTGCAGGTTGTGACCGAGCTCGGAGCCCTCGAGCATCGTGGCGGTGAGCGGTACGCTCAGCGCCTGCGCCGCACCGAGATGCGGGTCGAGCGCGGCTTCCTCGACGCCGAAGGCGCCGGTGAGCCCGGTGATGTGGAGCAGCCTGCGGACCACCGGTGACGGTGCGCGTAGCAGCAGGTGGCCACCAGAGCCAGCGACACGCTGCACCGCGAGGACTATCGCTCCGAGCCCCCTTGCATCGAGGAAGCTCACCTCGGAGAGGTCGAGGACGACGGTGCGCCGGTCGTCCGCGACAGCGGCATCGAGGAAGCCGCTGAACATCGGAATCGTCGCGAGGTCGAGCTCACCGCGGATGGCGACCACGGCGTCCGTGCCCGGGAAGGTGGCCGCCAATTCGAAGCGCTCGGGCATACCAGCTTCGGTTGGGCCGACGATCGTCACCGGCGTCGCCTCGGGAGGGGCCGGCCGGGAGCGTGCGGAGCCGGGAGCGCCCCCGCGGGCCGCGCCGACCTCGTCGGGGGGCACCGACCGCCGGGGATCGGGCGTGGCGGGCCGCGACCAGGCGATTGCGAAGAGTTGGGCACTGCGAGCCTCCTGGGAAAGCCGGGCAACGCCCAGCCCGAACCCTCGCTGCAGAAGGCAGTGTCAGTGTACGCCCCAGGTGGCCCCATGGTGACGTGGTCGCCCGGGGAGCGAAAGTGAGATGATCGCGCCCGTGCGCGAGACGGCCGCTACCGGAGTGGACCCCACCGTTGAACTCTCCGAGAACGTCGCGCACGTCGCGCGGACACTCTTCGCGGCCGGCAACGTCGCCGACACCCTGAAGGCGATCGTGGACCTCGCGGTCGACAGCATCGAAGGCTGCGAGAGTGCCGGGATCGTCGTGTCCGACACGACGACGGCGAACGCCGCGGTGAGCTCGGACGCGCTCGCGGCGGCGATCGACCTCGCCCAGCTCCGCCTCGACGAAGGTCCCTGCATGGAGGCGATCGCCGGGGGCGTCGTCGTCTACGCCGGTGACCTCCTCGACGAGCAGCGCTGGCCGCGTCTCGCGGCGGAGGCCTCGGCAATGGGCCTTAGGAGCACACTCGCGCTGCGGCTGGAGGGCGACGGCGCGTTCGGAGCGCTCGGCCTCTACAGCCATTTCCCCCTCGCGTTCGGCATCGCGGACCGGGCCAAGGCGCTGATCTTCGCCACGATCGCCGGACTCGCCCTCGCCGCTGCCCATCTGCACGACAACGACGCTCGTCTCGTTGAAGGGCTCCATCAAGCGCTCTCGACGAGGGAGCTGATCGGCCAGGCGCAGGGAATCCTGATGGAGCGCGAGCGGATCACCGCCAATCAGGCGTTCGACATCCTCCGCGTTGCCTCCCAACACCTCAACGTGAAGCTGCGCGAGGTGGCGAGGGAGCTCGTCGACACGGGCGAGACGCCGCTGGGGGAGCCGCCCACGCGCCCGCAGTAGGCCCGGGGCGGGGAGTGGGGGCAGCGCGCGCCCGGCAACCTCCTCGACGGCGACCGCTGCGAGCCGTCGGGCCGCTGAGGATCGAGGGGTGGCGGCCCGCCGCTGAACGCCCAGCGCCCCCGCTACGGCCCCGCCGGCGGTGAGGCGGCGATCGGGAGCTCGAAGCGGATGCCGAAGCCGCCGGAGGCGGGTGCCTCGGCCTCGACCCTCCCAGAGTGCGCTGTTGCCACGGCGCGCACAATCGCCAGCCCGAGACCGGTCCCCTCCGTGCCGGCTGTCCGCCCCTCGCCGCGGTGGAAGGGTTCGAAGAGGGCAGGGAGGGTGGCGGGGTGGATCCCCGCCCCGGTGTTCTCGACCTCGACGAAGGCAAGCGTCGCCTCGCTGCCGGTGCGGACCCGGACGTGCCCGCCACTGTCCCCGTAGCGGGTGGCGTTCTCGACGAGGTTGGCGACCGCGCGCTCGAGCAGCACCCGGTCACCGACGACCGCGGCCGGGGCGTAGTCGGCCTCGACGGTCAGTCCCCGCTCGCGCACCCGCGCCGCCGCGGCGTCGACCGCGTCCTCGGCCGCGACGGCGAGGTCGAAGGGCTCGTCTCCGGCGGTGATGCCGCCCGCCCGCGCGAGTACCAGCAACGCCTCGATGAGCAGCTCGGCCTGCGCGAGGGCGTCGCGCACCTTGCCGGCCATCTGCTCGAGCTGCTCGGGTGTGCGGTCGGCCTTGCCGAGGGTGACGTCGATCGCCGTGCGCATCACGGTGAGTGGGGTGCGCAGCTCGTGGGAGGCGTTCGCCACGAAGGCCCGCTGGTTGGTGAAGGCGGTGTCGAGGCGGTCGAGCATCTCGTCGAAGGTGTCGCCGAGGCGCTTCAGCTCGTCCGCGGGGCCGCCGAGCGCGAGGCGCTCGCCGAGGTGCTCGTGCGAGGCGCGCCGCGCCGCCTCGGTGATCGAGCGCACCGGGCGCAGCACCCGCCCGGCCAACAGGAAGCCGAGCGCCCCCGAGAGCACCGTCGCGACGCCGAGGCCGATCAGCGCCACCTCGAGCAGGGTGTTGAGGGTCGCCGCCCGCTGGTCGGTCGCACCGTTGCGGATGCCGGCGAGATAGGCGTTCTCGCACTTGTTGAAGTTCTGCTGGGTGGCCTTTCCGCCCTTGGAGGGGACCGTGTTGGCCCGGTACTTGCAGGTGACGTCGATCTTCTTCAGCTGGGCCGGGGTCGGCTTGCCGGTGCTGTGCGTGTTGGGCAGCTCGCGGGCGACCAGCCCGTAGGTGAGGCCGAGGAGGAGGGAGCCCGATAGCAGGAAGAGGCCCCCGTAGACGACGGCGAGGCGGGCCCGGACGGTCTGGGGAAGGCGGGGGCGGTGCCCGCCGCGGTCGCTCACGGCAGGCGGTAGCCCTCGCCGATCACCGTCTCGATCGGGTCAGGGCTCCCGAGCTTGCGGCGCAGGCGGCTGAGGGTGACGCTCACGGTGTTGGAGAAGGGGTCGATGTCCTCGCCCCACGCTCCGTCGAGGAGCGCCTCGGCGCTCACGACGGCGCCGTCGGCGGCGACGAGCAGCTCGAGGATGGAGAGCTCCTTCTTGGTGAGGGCGAGGGCCCCGCCGCGCCGGCTCGCCCGCCGCCTTGCGCGGTCGATGACGAGGTCGCCGCGGGCGAGGACCGGGGGGGCCGCCGGGGTGCGGCGGCTGAGGGTGCGGACGCGCGCGACGAGCTCGGCGAAGGCGAAGGGCTTCGGGAGGTAGTCATCGGCGCCGAGCTCGAGGCCGGCGACGCGGTCCTCCACCGCGGCCGCCGCGGTGAGCATCAGCACGCGCGCCCCGGAGCCCCCGGCGACGACGGTCGCGCAGACGGCGTCGCCGTGGACGCCGGGGAGGTCGCGGTCGAGGACGACGACGTCGTAGCGGATGAGGATCGACTTCTCGATGCCGCTCGCACCGTCGTAGGCGACGTCGACGGCGAAGCCGTTGTCCCGCAATCCGTCGGCGATGTCGTCGGCGAGCACCCGATGGTCTTCCACGACGAGGACGCGCACGCCCACATCGTGACGCGTCGGGGGTGACACCCGCCTAACGCGCCGAGCGCCCCGACCGGGGGAGGCAGCACGCTGAGCTGGGCATCCGTGCAGGGCCTCGGCGGAAGAGGCCGCTCGGCTGTTCGGGGCGTGTCACCGCCGCTCCGGTAGATGTTCCGCATGCCCCCGCGCTCCACGCCCATCGCTCCCGGCCGCCGGTCGCTCCTCTTCGCGCTCCTCCTCCTCGCCGCGCTCGCCTGTGGCTGCCGCGGCCCCGCCGCGGCGCCGGTCGCGCACCTCGGGGCCACCTCGACCGCGCCCGCGGCGGCGGCTCAACGGGACGAGATGACCCTCTCGTACACCGGTTGCCTGCGGGCGCACGGCCTCGACGAGCCCGACCCGACGCACCGTGCCGGTCACGCAGGGCTGTCGATCGTCGTCCCGGCGCGCACGGCGGCGAACGCCCCCGCCCTCGATGCCTGTGCGCGTGACATCGCTCCGCTCGTCGCGAGCAAGCAGGCGACGATGGCCAAGCTGCTGCCCACGCTCCTCCCAGCGCTCACCTCCTACGCCGGGTGCATGCGCGCCCACGGCATGCCGGTCCTCGACCCCCGAGCGGACGGCGCGCTCGACACCGGGCCGGTGCGGGGCGTGAACGGCCCGGAGGACCCCGACGCCGCGCCCTTCCGTGCCGCCCATCAGGTCTGCCGCCACCTGCTGCCGAAGGCCTTCTCCGCGCCGTGGGGCTACCGGTGAGCGGCCGCAGCAGGTTCCCGACAGACCCAACAGACCCAACAGAAAGGAGTGGGCGATGACCCACCTCCGGGGGCCGCGCCGCGCCCTTTTCGTCCTGCTCGCGGCGGCGACGGCCGGCGGGCTCGCCGCCGGCTGCGGCTCGTCGCCCCCACCCTCCTCCGGGGTCGCCTCGCTCACCCGGGGCGCGACGGGGGGTGCCGGCGCCACCGCCGAACCGCGCGCCGGGAACTCGGGCGACCAGGCGATGCTCGACTGGGCACGCTGCCTGCGGGCGCACGGCGTGAACGAGCCCGATCCCTACTCACGGCCGGGCCACACCGGCCTGTCGATCGAGGTCCCCACGAGGACGGCCTCGAACGGCGCGGCGCTCGATCTCTGCAACCACTTCATCTCCAAGGTCATCGAGGAGAAGCAGGCCGGTGCGGGTGGCGCCCTCCCGGCGGCGAAGCTGGCGAAGCTCGCGGACTACGCGCGCTGCATGCGCGCCCGCGACGTCCCGATGCTCGACCCGGGCCCCTACGGGCAGCTCAACCTCGGGAACGTAGCCGGGATCACGAGCGCCTTCGGCCGCTACTCGCCGGAGTTCCGGGCCGCCGACAGCGCCTGCCGCCACCTGCTCCCCGCCGGGGTGCACGACGACGGCTCCGGGCCGTGAGGCGCCGCCTGCTCCTCGCGGCGAGCCTCCTCGGCGCGGTCGCGATCGGTGCGATCGGTGCGGTCGACCTGGCCCGCCCCGGCTCGCCGGCGCCCCCGCCGAGCGCCGGCCCGGTGACGACCGCGCTCGTCGAGCGCACCGACCTCACCGCCTCCACGCTCCTCTCGGGGACCCTCGCCTACGCGGGCGCCCTCACCGTGAGCGCGCCGAGCGGGACGACGGCCGCCGACCTCGCCACCGCCGGTGCGGCGGTCTCGACCGCGCAGTCCAAGGTCGCCGCGGACCGCGCCGTGCTCAGCGAGCAGCGGGCGCTCGTGCGGGAGAGCCCCGACCTCGCGTCGAGCGCCGCGGCAGTGACCGGCGACGAGGCCCAGCTGGCGGCGGACCGCGGGCTGCTCGCCCGCGACGAGGGCCTCGGCTGCCCCGCCGCGTCGAGCGGCACCGTCTCCTCGGGGGCGGGCGCGCCAGCGAGCCCCGCCCCCTCCTCGGGGGGGAGCAGGGTCGCCGCCGACCTGCCGTCAGCGACCGCCCCCGCGGCGAGCACGAGCGGCGCCACGCTGACCACCGCCGACGCCGCGACCCTCGCCGGCACGGTCGACCCCGGCGGCGCGACGACGACCTACTCCTTCAGCTACGGCACGACCGCGGCACTCGGCGCGTCGACGCCGACGGCGAGCCTGCCTTCGGGCACTGCGCCGGTCGACGTGACGGCGACGCTCACCGGCCTCTCCGCGGCGACGACCTACCTCGTCGAGCTCACCGCGAGCAACGCGCTCGGGAGCTCGACCGGCCTCGAGGTCACCTTCACCACCGCCGCGAGCTCCTGTGTCGCCGAGGGCCAGGTCGTGAACGGCGACCTGGCGACGCTCGCCGCGGCGCGCGCCACAGCGGCGACGGCGCGCACCACCGCCACCGCCTCGGTCAGCCAGGCAGCGGGCCAGCTGCAGGGCGACGAGGGCGCCCTCAGCGCGGCCGAGGGAGCTCTCGCCGCGCTGCGCGGCGACGCGGCCTCGCCCGGCAGCGTGGCCACGGCGCTCCCCCCGGTGAACGCGACCATCACCCGCGGCGGGACGGTCTACGGCCTCGGCGGCCACGCCGTGGCGCTCTTCTACGGGAGCGTCGTGCTGAGCCGGGCGCTCTACGCGGGGGTCGCCGACGGCCCCGACGTCGCCGAGCTGAACGCCAATCTGGCGGCGCTCGGCTACGCGGCGGGCGCAGGGGGCCACTTCTCTAGGGCGACCGAGGCGGCGCTGCGCGCCTTTGAGGGCGCGCACGGCCTCGCCGTCACCGGCGAGCTGCGCCTCGGTGACGTCGTCGTGGCACCGGGGGCGCTGCGCGTCGGGGCTCTCTCGGTGAGCCTCGGCGCCGCGGTGCAGCCGGGTGCCGCGATCCTCGAGGCCACCTCGACGAGCCGCGTCGCGACGGTGCTCATCGACCCGGCCAACGCCCCGGCGATCTCGGTGGGGGAGGGGGTCTCGATCGTCCTCAACCCGAGCGACCGCACCCCGGGCACCGTGGCCGCCATCGGCCCCGCCCCGCCGGCCGCGACCTCGGGCGGCTCGCCGGGGGCCACGACGGCGATCACCGTCGCCCCCACCGCGCCCGCCGCCACGGGGAGCGCCGTCGGGGTCCCGGTGCAGGTGGCCTTCACCACCGACGCGGCGCGTGGCGTCCTCGCGGCGCCGGTCTCGGCGCTCCTCGCCCTCGCCGAGGGCGGCTACGGCGTCGAGGTCGTGGAGCCCTCCGGGGCGCGACGCCTCGTCGGCGTGCAGACCGGCCTCTACGCGGGCTCGCTCGTGCAGCTCGCCGGCCCGGGGATCGCCGCGGGAACCCGCGTCGTGGTGGCGCAGTGACGGCGCTCGCCCTGCGGGCGGTGGGCAAGGTGCACGGCGGGGCGGCGCCGGCGGTGGCGCTCTCGGAGGTGAGCCTCAGCGTCGGCGAGGGCGAGCTCGTCGGCGTCGTCGGCCCCTCGGGTTCCGGCAAGACGACGCTGCTCTCGATCGCCGGCACGCTCGAGCGGCCGACCTCAGGGGTGGTGGAGATCGCCGGCACCGACGTCACCTCGCTCGCCGACGGGGAGCTCTCGCGCTTTCGCGCCGACCACATCGGCTTCGTCTTCCAGCAGTTCTTCCTCGTGCCGACGCTCAGCGCGCTCGACAACGTGGCGACCGGCCTGCTCTACCGGGGGGTGGCGCCCGCCGAGCGGCGGCGACTCGCGGCCGGCGCGCTCGAGGCTGTCGGCCTCACCGAGCGGGCCACGCACCGGCCGAACGAGCTCTCCGGCGGCGAGTGCCAGCGGGTCGCGGTGGCGCGGGCGATCGTCGGCAGGCCGGCGATCGTCTTCGCCGACGAGCCGACCGGGAACCTCGACTCGCACAGCGGCGCCGGGATCCTCGCGCTCCTCACCGAGCTGCACCGCTCGGGGGCGACGATCGTCGTGGTGACCCACTCGGCGGAGGTGGCCGCCGCGATGCCGCGCACGGTGACGCTGCGCGACGGGCGGGTCGAGTCCGACACCGGCCCCGCCGTGGCGCCGTGGTGAGGGGCCGCGGCCGCCGGCTGCGGGCGGGGGACCTACTCGCGCTCGGGGTCGCGGGGCTGCGCGGCAGGCCGCTCAGGGCGGTGCTCTCGGCGCTCGGGATCGCGCTCGGGATCGCCACGATGGTCTCGGTGCTCGGCATCTCGAGCTCGAGCCGCGCGCAGCTCGTCGCGCAGATCGACGCCCTCGGCACCAACCTCCTCACCGTGACGCCGGGGCAGTCCTTCTCGGGGGCGACCTCGGTGCTCCCGGCGACCTCGACGGCGATGGTGCGCCGCATCGGGCCGGTGCTCGCCGCCTCCTCGATCGGCGCGGTGAACGCCAACGTCTACCGCAACGCCCTCATCCCCGCGGTCGACACCGCGGCGCTCACCGTCTACTCGACCGACCCCCGGCTGGCGGCGACCGTCGAGGCGCGGCTACAGGCGGGGCGCTTCCTCGACGCCGCGACGACGCACCTCCCCGCCGCCGTGCTCGGCGCGGACGCCGCGCAGGTGCTCGGGATCGACCGCGTCGGGGTCGGGTCGGTGTGGCTCGGCGGCCACGACTTCGCGGTGATCGGCGTCCTCTCGCCGGTGACCCTCGCCCCCGAGCTCGACCGCGCCGCGCTCATCGGCCTCCCCGTCGCCGAGCGGCTCTTCGGCGCGCAGGCGAACCCCACCGAGATCTACGTGCGCGCCGCCCCGGCGGCGCTCGCCGCGGTCGCGAACGTCCTCCCCGCGACCGCCGAGCCGGCTTCCCCGCAGAACGTCGCGGTCGCCGACCCGACCGACGCCCTCGTCGCCCGCGCCGATGCCACCGCCGCCTTCCAGGGGCTCTTCCTCGCCCTCGGCGGCGTCGCGCTGCTCGTCGGTGGGGTCGGGATCGCGAACGTCATGGTCATTTCGGTCCTCGAGCGCCGCTCGGAGGTAGGGCTGCGTCGCGCCCTCGGGGCGACGCGCGCCCACATCGGCGCGCAGTTCGTCGCCGAGTCCGCGCTGCTCGCCGTCGCCGGCGGCGCCACCGGGGCGCTCGTCGGCAGCGTCGCCACCTCGCTCACCGCGGCGGCGCGCCACTGGAGCACGGTCGTCCCCTTGGCGACCCTCGGCGCCGCCGTCGGCCTCGCGCTCGCGATCGGCGTCCTCGCCGGCGCCTACCCGGCGCTGCGCGCGACCCGGCTCTCCCCCTCCGAGGCGCTGCGCGCGCTGTGAGGCCAGCGCTGCGGCGTTCAGGCGGCCGGTGCCTGCTGGACGTCGCGCCTGCTCACGGTGAGGTAGCCGACGACAAGGGCGATCGCGCCGAGGAGGACGAGGCTCACCCGCCCGTCGCCGAGGCCGAGGCCGCCGACGCTCTTCGGCTTGCCGACCGCGTCCGCCGAGGAGGCGCCGAGGGGGCGGGTGAGCACGTAGGCCGCCCAGAAGCTCACGACAGCGTTCGCCCTGAAGAAGCGGTAGGCGACGGCGGGGACGAGCAGCAGGCCGGCGAAGAGCGCCGCCGAGCCGAAGTAGCCGAGGTGGCCGGTCGTCGCCGCGAGGTCGCCGACCGCCGTCCCCGCGGCGAAGGTGGCGACGACCGCCGCCCAGTAGAAGGCCTCCCGCCGGGGGGCGTCGATCGAGTGGATGGAGAGCGTGCGCTCGGTGCGCGACCAGGCGAGGAAGACGACGGCGAGGGCGAGCGCGTAGAGGGCGCTCGACACGGCGTAGGGGACGTGGAAGCCGACGTGCAGCACGTCGGCGGCCATCGTCCCGAAGACACCGACCATCACGACGGCGAGCCAGTAGGCCCAGGCGACGTAGCGGTGGCGGGTGAACTGGATCGAGAGAGCGGCGACGAAGCCCACGAAACCGAGGCCGACCGCGGCGACGGGCGCCATCGCGTGCACCAGGTAGTCCGAGGTGGACTCGCCCATCGCCGTCGACAGCGCCTTGATCACCCAGAAGAAGGCGGTGATGCGCGGCACGCGCAACAGGGCGGCCGGAGGGTGGCGGTGCAGCGGCGGCGTCACCACTGCCCCGCGACCATCGTTACATCCTAGAGACGGCCTGGTAGAGGTGTCGTAACACGTTTGCGCGAATGGGTCGCACGCGGCCGAACGGCCGGCGGTGCAGCGCAGGAGGCAGGAGAAGGGGATTACCGCCGCCGGCGGGGCGCACCCGGCCGGCGGAATGGGATGGCCATGTCAGCAAGTCGACACATCCGGTGGGTGGCGACGGGCTCGGCGGTGATGGCGCTCGGCCTCGCGGCCGCGGCGGTCCCGGGCGCCGCGGCACAGCGGGCGATGGTGAAGAAGTAGAAGCCGCTGCACCGCGTCGCGCCCTACCTCCACCAGGTGGCGACGGTGGCCTTCGCCTCGGCTACATCGCCGACCGCACCAACGCCGGGATCGACGCCGTGAGCACCACGAGCGACGCCTTCGGGGGCGTCGTCGGTGCGGGCGCCTTCGTCGGCGCGACGCCGACCGTCACCGCGGCCCAGAAGGCCGCCTGCGGCTCCTCGGTCGCGGGGCCAAACGGGTCCTCTCGCTCACGGTGAACGGCTCCAGCCAGGTGTGGGGGACCGACGGGGTCTCGGCCACCTCGCCGGTCAGCAGCGTCAAGGTCTTCACGATGAGCTCGGGCACCTCCGGCACGCTCGCGGCGACGATCCCGACCGGCAACGCGACCCTCGGCACGAC
>DATLTN010000018.1 GCA_035533595.1 Acidimicrobiales bacterium | reverse complement strand
CTAGGCCGCGCCAGCCGGAAGGCTGCCGCTACCGGCAGGAGCTGCAGAGGCCGAAGACGTCGAGGCGGTGGCCGTGCGGCAGGAAGCCCTCGGCGGTGGCCAGCTGGTCGATCGCACTCGTGATGCTGCCCTCGAGGTTCTCCGGCAGGGTGAAGTCCCGCACGCTTCCGCAGCTCACGCACAAGAAGTGGTGGTGGTGCTCGGTGAGGTCCTCCGCCAGCTCGAAGCGGGCGAACTCGTCGTGCGCGGCGATGCGGCGCACGAGACCGGCGTTCTCGAGGTCGACGAGGTTCCGGTAGGCGGAGCTGCGCGGCAGCTCGGGGAGGCGCGCCGCGATGTCACCGATGCTCACGGGATGGCCGACCGAGGAGAGGAGATCGATGATCGCCCGCCGCCCGCTCGTGTAGCGCTGGTCGACGCGGCGGAGCCGAGCGGCGACGACCGCGTGCAGCTCGTCGCTGCTGCGGTGGCCGGGCGAGGTGGTCCCGCGACCACCCGGGCTAGCGCTCGTCGGAGTGCTCCGCACCGGCTGGCGCGGTGAGGGACCGAGGGGCCGCCGGCGCGCGCCGTGCCGCGACGAGCGCCGCCGCAGCCTCGGGGGTCTCGGTCACCGGCACCCCCATAGATAAACACCTGCCGATCCTCGAGGAGACGTTCTCGAGCGGGCCGCGACTGCACCGCCCAGGCGAGCGCCGCGGCGGCCCGTCCGGTGAGACTTGTTATGAGACTCGGTCCCATTCTATGATCGCGGCGTGCCTCCCCGTTCCTGTCTCAGCGCCCGTCGCTCTGTCAAGCCCGCCGGTCGGACATCGCTGCTCGCCGTCGGTGCCGTCCTCGTCTCGATCCTCGGCGCCGGGGTGGCCAACGGTGCCGCGGCCTCCGCCCGGCCCGACAAGGCGGCGGCCCACTCGACGAGCGCCTTGGTCACCGCCGTCGGCGCGGAGAACGAGTACGCGAACGTGATGAGCCAGATCGGCGGGAAGTACGTGAGCGTCTCGTCGATCCTCAACAACCCGACCACCGACCCGCACACCTTCGAGTCGAGCCCGAGCGTCGCGAGGGAGGTGAGCGCCGCCGAGCTCGTCGTGCAGAACGGAGTTGGCTACGACACCTTCATGAGCAAGATCGAGTCGGCCTCGCCGAGCCCGAAGCGCAAGGTGATCGTCGTCCAGAGCTTGCTCGGGCTGCCGGACCGCACCGCCAACCCCCACCTCTGGTACGACCCGACGACGATGCCGAGGGTGGCGTTGGCGATCGCCGCGGCGCTCGCCTCGCTCGTCCCCTCCCGGGCCGGCTACTTCAGCGCGAACTTGAAGACCTTCGACAACGCGCTGAAGCCGGCCGAGAACGCGATCGCCAACTTCAAGGCGAAGTACTCGGGCACCGCTGCAGCGACCACCGAGCCGGTCGCGGACTACCTGCTCACGGCGATGGGAATCGACAACCTCACGCCCTTCGGGTTCCAGGCCGACATCATGAACGGGGTCGACCCCTCACCCCAGGACATCTCCCTCGAGACGAGCTTCTTCACCGCGCACAAGGTCAAGGTGTTCTGCTACAACGAGCAGGTCGTCGATGCGCTGACGACCTCGATCCGCGAGACCGCCGTGAAGTCCGGGATCCCCGTGGTCGGCGTCTACGAGACCATGCCGACGCCTGGCTATAAGTTCCAGACGTGGATGCTCGCCGAGGTGCAGGCGATTCAGAAGGCGGTCCTCCACAAGGCCTCCACCGAGCGGCTGTGAGCGGGCCTCCTGCCGGGGCCGCGGAGGCCGAGGTCCTCACCGTCGAGGCCGTCGACGTCCGTTTCTCGGGCCGCAAGATCCTCGACGCGGTCTCGTTCGCGCTGCGCGCCGGGGAGTTCACCGGGCTGATCGGCTCGAACGGCGCCGGCAAGACGACGCTGTTCCGGGTCATCCTCGGCCTCGAGCGACCGACGGCCGGACGGGTGTTCATCGGAGGCGAGCCGAGGAGCGGACGCAACCGGTCGATCGGCTACGTCCCGCAAAAGGCGCTGCTCGACCCCGACATCCCGTTGCGCGCCCGTGACCTCGTCGCGCTCGGGATCGACGGGCACCGCTTCGGGGTTCCGATCCGCTCCGCGAAGCGGGCCGCCCTCGTCGAGGAGATGCTGCAGGCAGTCGATGCGACGCATTTCGCGGACTCGCGCGTCGGCCAGCTCTCCGGCGGCGAGCAGCAGCGGGTGCTCATCGCGCACGCCCTCATCAGCCGACCGAAGCTGCTCCTCTTGGACGAGCCGCTCGCCAACCTCGACCTCCGCAGCGGTCAGGAGGTCATCGAGCTGCTGGCCCGCATCACGACCGAGCAGCGCGTCGCGGTCTTCCTCTCGGCGCACGAGATGAACCCGCTGCTGCCGGTGATGGACCGCATCGTCTACCTCGCCGGTGGGCGCGCCGCGAGCGGCACCGCCGAGGAGGTGATCCGCCCCGACGTCCTCGGTGCGCTCTACGGCCACCACGTCGACGTCCTGCACGTGCACGGCCGGGTCCTCGTCGTCGCCGGCCACGGAAGCGGCGACGAGGCGGTCCTCGCCGTGAGCCCCGATCTCGTCGTCGGCTGATCCCGGTGCACTTCGTCTTCCAGGTGGGCTTCTTCGCGAGCGAGCCCGTCCGCCTCGCCCTCGAGGTCGGTGCGCTGATCGCCGCGGTCTCGGCGCTCGTCGGGATCTTCACGGTGATGCGCGGCCAGTCCTTCGGAGGCCACGCCCTCACCGACGTCTCGACGGCGGGGGGGTCGGGGGCGCTGCTGATCGGGATGATCCCGCTCTTCGGATTCGTCGCCGGCGGCGTGCTCGGCGCGGGCGTCATGGAGGCGATCGGCGTGCGACGGGCGAGGGGGCGGGATCTCGCGACGGGAATCGTGCTCGGCGCGGCCACCGGCTTCGCGGCGCTGTTCCTCTACCTCGACACGACGACCGGCGCCACGACCGGCGCCTCGCAGCAGATCCTCTTCGGCTCGATCTTCGTCCTGCAGGCCTCCGCCACTCCCTTCGTCCTCCTCTTCGGGGGCGTCGCCCTCGGGCTGATCGCCTGCTGCTACCGGCCGTTGTTGTTGACCTCGGTGAGCGACGAGATCGCCCGCGCCCGCGGCGTGCCGGTGCGGGTGGTCGGAGTGCTCTACATGGTGGCGCTCGCGATCTCCGTCGGACTGTCGTCGCTCGTCGTCGGCACGATCCTCTCGACCGCACTCCTCGTCGGGCCGCCCGCCGTCGCGCTGCGGCTCACCAAGCAGGTGCGTTGGGCGATGGTGCTCGCCGTCCTGATCGGCGTCGGCGCGACCTGGCTCGGGATCCTCCTCGCCTACGACAGCTACTACTGGGGCTCGGCGCGCAACGGCTGGCCGGTGAGTTTCTTCATCGTCGCCATCGTCTTCGTCTCGTATCTCGCCTCGGGGCTGCCGAGGGCGCTCTCGGGCGCGAGGCGGCGGTCGGCTGTGGCCGGGTTGGCGAACGCCGCAGGCGGTGGCCCGCTCGATGACTGAGGCGTGCCGCGCCTCCCCGGGGGCGGTCTGATGTTCGCGGGGTTCATGCTCAACGCATGGGCCATCGCGACGGTCGTGGCGGTCGTCGGCGGCGTCGTGGGCTTCTTCGTCGTGTTGCGCGGCGCGGCCTTCGCCGCGCACGCGATCCCCAAGGGCGCCTTCGCGGGCGCGGCGGGAGCGAACCTCCTCGGGGTGAACACCCTCCTCGGCCTCGCGGTGTTCTCGCTGCTCGCCGCGCTCGGCATCGGGTCGCTCGGCCGCCGCGGGCGCCACGACGTCGTCACCGCCCTCGCCCTCGTGATGATGCTCGCCCTCGGGGCGCTCTTCCTCAGCAGGAGCACCGAGTACGAGCCGGAGATCTTCTCCCTCCTCTTCGGCGAGGTGCTGGGCGTGAGCGTGACCGAGATCCTGCCGGTCGCCGCCCTCGGTCTCGCGTGTCTCGCGGGGGTCGCGTTCTTGTACCGGCCGCTCGTCTACTCCTCGGTCGTTCCCGAGGTCGCCGAGGCCCGCGGGGTGCGCCGCCAGCGGGTGGAGATCGCCTTTCTCCTGGTGATCGCCCTCGCGACGGCGATGACGGTGCCCGTCGTCGGGGCGCTGTTGATCTTCAGCCTGATGATCGGGCCGCCGGCCGCAGCACGCTCCTTCACGGACCGGCCGCCGGTCGCGATCGCGCTCTCCGTCGTGCTCGCGCTCGTCACGGTGTGGGCCGCGATCGCGAGCTCGTACCTCACCAACTGGCCCGTCGGCTTCTTCGTCGGGTCCTTCAGCGCCTGCTGCTACGGCGCGGGCCGCGCCTGGGCGAGCTGGCGGCGTCGCGCCGTTGGCGACGCCGACCGCCGGCTCCTCGCGGCCTGAGGCAAGGCGGGCAGCGCGCCGCCCGTCCGGCGGGGGCGCGCTGCGCGATGCTCGGAGGCGCGCGAGAGGGTCGGGGCCTCGCGGCAACCGGGAGGAAGTCGGCACGTCGGGGGCAGACGTCGCTGGAGCTTCGCCTAACCTCGGGCGGGTCAGCTCGGGGAGACTTTTCGAGGGAGGAGCGCGGGTGGCGGGTTCACTGCTCGGCAACGCGGTGCGCCGCGTCGAGGACCCCGAGCTGCTCATCGGCGCGGCCCGCTACGTGGACGACCTGCCCGCCGAGGGCGCGCTCCACCTGGCCTTCGTGCGCAGCCCGCACGCCCACGCCTTGGTCCGCAGCGTCGACTGCAGCGAGGCGCGGCGCGCCGCGGGGGTGGTGGGTGCGTACTCGGCGGCCGACCTCCCGATCGGGCCCTTCTCCCCGAGCGTCGTGCAGCCGAAGATCCGCCGCACCGCCCTCGCCTCGGACAAGGTCCGCTACGCGGGCGAGGCCGTGGCGATGGTCGCCGCCGTGGACCGGGCGAGCGCCCTCGACGCCCTCGAGCTGATCGCCGTCGACTACGAGCCCCTCGCCGCCGTCACCCACCTCGACCGGGCGCTCCTCGCCGACGCCCCGCTGCTCTTCGACGAGCTCGGCAGCAACCTCGCCGGCGGTGAGCGCGACGCAGACGGCGCCGGGGCGCTCGAGGGTGCGGCCGTCGTCGTGCGCGCCCGCCTCGAGAACCAGCGCATGGCCGCCGCGCCGATGGAGCCGAACGCGATCCTCGTCTTCCCCGAGGGCGCCGGCGACGGCTTCGCACTCACCTTCTTCGTCGCCACGCAGATGCCGCATCGCCTGCGCGACGCCGCGGCGCGCATCTTCTCCCTCGACCCGGGCGAGGTCCGCGTCGTCGCGCCGCACGTCGGCGGGGGCTTCGGCGGCAAGACCGGCCTCGCCGCCGAGTACGTGGCGGCGATCGCCGCGGCCCGGCTCACCGGACGGCCCGTGAAGTGGATCGAGAGCCGTGAGGAGAACCTCGTCGGCATGAACGGCCGTAGCCAGGTGCAGTACGCGGAGATGGGCTTCGACGCCGACGGGGGGATCGTCGGCCTCCGCCTGCGGGTGATCGGCGACGCCGGCGCCTACGGCGGCTTCGGGGGCGTGCTCGTGATGGGGCCGACCCGCAACATGACCCAGGGCGTCTACCGGATCCCGCGCGTCGACGTCGACGCCGCGGCGGCGCTCACGAACACCTCGCCCGTCGGGGCCTTCCGCGGCGCCGGCCGCCCCGAGGCGGCGGCGATGGTCGAGCGGATGATGGACCTCGGCGCCGACGCCCTCGGGGTCGATCCCGTCGAGCTGCGCCGCCGCAACTTCATCGCCAAGGAGTCCTTCCCCTACGAGACGGTGACGGGGATGCTCTACGACGTCGGCGACTACGAGCGGCCGCTCGACGAGGCCCTCGCCCGCTCGGGCTACGCGCAGCTGCGCGCCGAGCAGGAGGAGCGTCGCCGGCGCGGCGACCGCCTGCAGCTCGGCATCGGCGTCGCGAGCTACGTCGAGATCACCGCCCCTGGTGGCGCCTCGGGTGGTGAGTACGGCGAGGTGGAGGTGCTCCCCGATGCCAGCGCGACGATCCGCGTCGGGACGACCGCGACCGGCCAGGGGCACGCCACCGCCTTCGGGATGATCGTCGCCGACCGTCTCGGGATCCCGCTCGCCGCGGTGCGCTTCATCCAGGCGGACACCGCCGAGGTCCCGCGGGGCGGGGGGACGGTCGGCTCCCGCTCGCTGCAGCTCGGGGGCGCGGCGGTGAGCGACGCCACCGACCTCGTCGTCACCCGCGGTCGCGAACTCGCCGCCGAGCTCCTCGAGGCCGATCCCGCCGACATCGTCGTGAGCGACGACGGCCAGGTCGGCATCGCCGGGGTGCCGGCGCGGGCGCTCGACTGGGGCGCCCTTGCCGCCGCCGCCCTCGAGCGCGGCGAGGCGCTGAAGGCGGTGGTCGACTTCACGGCGCCGGGGCCGACCTTCCCCTTCGGGACGCACGTCTCGGTGGTCGAGGTCGACACCGAGACCGGCAGCGTGCAGGTCCTCCGCCACATCGCGGTCGACGACGCGGGGCGGATCCTCAACCCCCTCCTCGTCGCCGGCCAGCAGCACGGCGGCCTTGCGCAGGGGATCGCCCAGGCGCTTTGGGAGCACATGGTCTATGACGAGCAGGGGGCGCCGCTCACCTCGAGCTTCGCCACCTACGGGATCCCCTCCGCCGCCGAGCTCTGCAGCTTCGAGGTGAGCAACACCGAGACCCCGACCCCGTACAACCCCCTTGGCGCGAAGGGCATCGGGGAGTCGGCGACGATCGGCTCGACGCCGGCGCTGCAGAACGCCGTCGTCGATGCGCTGAGCCCGCTCGGCGTGCGCCACATCGACCTCCCCCTGAGCCCCGAGCGGGTCTGGCGGGCGATCGGGGCGGCGCGCGCCGGCGACACCGACCCCTGGCGGGAGCCACCACCGGTCTTCGAGGCGCTCGCGCTGCGCGGCGGCGCCGGCGACGACGGTCACTAGGACAAGGGAGCACGATGCACCTCGAGCTGACGGTCAATGGGCAGGCGACGGCGGCGGAGGTCGAGCCGCGCACGCTGCTCGTCTTCTTCCTCCGCGAGCAGCTCGGGCTGACCGGGACCAAGATCGGCTGTGAGACGACGAGCTGCGGCGCCTGCACGGTGCTGCTCGACGGCGAGTCGGTGAAGTCCTGCACTGTCCTCGCCCTGCAGGCCGACGGGCGCCGGGTGACGACGATCGAGGGCATCGGCGAGCTCGAGGCGCTGCACCCCGTGCAGGAGGCCTTCCGCGAGCACCACGGCCTGCAGTGTGGCTACTGCACCCCGGGGATGGTGATGGCGACGGTCTCCCTCCTCGACGAGTACGACGAGCTCGACGAGCGGGCGGTGCGCGAACACCTCGAGGGCAACCTCTGCCGCTGCACCGGATACCACAACATCGTCGCCTCGGTGCTCGCAGCCGCCGCGGCGCGTAGCCCCCGGAGCGGGTCGTGATCCCCGCCACCTTCGAGTACGCCCGCCCCGAGGGCCTCGCCGAGGCGCTCGCCCTTCTCGCCGATCAGGGCGAGGAGGCCAAAGTCCTCGCGGGCGGCCACTCGCTGCTGCCGCTCATGAAGCTGCGCTTCGCGACCCCGCCGCTCCTCGTCGACATCGGCCGCCTCGGCGAGCTCGCCCACGTCACCGTCGGTGACGGGGAGGTGGTGATCGGCGCCCTCACCCGCCACCACGACCTCGCGCGCGACCCGCTGGTGGCCGAGCGCCTGCCGCTGCTCGCGCTCGCGGCGAGCCGCGTCGGCGACCCGCAGGTGCGTCACCGCGGGACGATCGGCGGCTCGGCCGCACACGGCGATCCCGCCTCTGACCTCCCGGCGGTGCTGCTCGCGCTCGGCGCCTCGTTCGTCCTCGCGAGCGCTCTCGGCGAGCGGGTCGTCCCCGCGGCGTCGTTCTTCGAGGGCTTCCTCGAGACCTCCCTCCGCCCCGACGAGCTGCTCACCGAGATCCACGTCCCCGACCAGATCAGCGGCTTCGGCTTCGAGAAGTTCACCCGCCGCGCCCAGGACTGGGCGATCGTCGGCGTCGCCGTCGGCGAGAGCGCAGCGGGGCTCGGGGTCGCGCTCGTGAACATGGGCCAGACGCCGCTCCGGGCCTCGGCCACCGAGGCGGCGCTCGCCGCGGGCGCCTCCGCCGAGGAGGCCGCCGCCCTCGCCGACGAGGGGACCTCGCCGATCTCGGACCTCAACGCGAGCGAGGAGTACCGGCGCCACCTCGCCCGCGTGCTCACCCGTCGGGCGCTCGAGGCCGCAGGGCGTTGAGCCCCTCCGAGGCGGCGCTCTCGACGCCGCCCCTCGTCCAGCACGGCCTCGAGTCGGTCGGCTACCTCGCCGACGAGGGCCTCGCGACGGTCGTCTTCCTGGCGATGCGCCTGCGCCGTCCGCTCTTTCTCGAGGGCGAGCCGGGTGCCGGCAAGACCGAGCTCGCCCGCGCCCTCGCCGCGCTCACGGGCGGCGAGCTCGTGCGACTGCAGTGCTACGAGGGGATCGACGTCTCACAGGCCGTCTACGAGTGGGACTACGCACGCCAGCTCCTCCACCTGCGTGCCGCCGAGGTGCTCCGTGGTGGCGAGGGCTCCGCGGGCGTCGAGGACGAGCTCTTCTCCGAGCGCTTCCTCGTGCGCCGGCCGCTCCTGCGGGCGCTCTCGGCGCCCCTCGGGAGCGCCCGCCCGGTGCTGCTGATCGACGAGATCGACCGCGCCGACGACGAGTTCGAGGCCTACCTCCTCGAACTGCTCGCCGACTACGCGGTGACCATCCCCGAGCTCGGGACGATCACCGCCGAGCAGCCGCCGATCGTCGTCCTCACCTCCAACCGGACCCGTGACGTGCACGACGCGCTGAAGCGTCGCTCGCTCTACCACTGGGTCGAGCACCCCGACTTCGAGCGCGAGCTGGCGATCCTCGCGCTGCGCGTCCCCGGGGCAGCGCCCACCCTCGCGCGCCAGGTCACCGCCGCGGTGCAGGAGCTGCGGGGCCTCTCGCTGTACAAGCCCCCCGGGGTCGCCGAGACGATCGACTGGGCCGAGGCGCTCACCGCCCTCGGCCGCGAGACGCTCGAGGAGGAGTCGCTCCGGGCGACGCTCGGGATCGTCCTCAAGTACCGGGAGGACCAGGAGCGCGCCGCCGGCCTCGCCGGCGAGCTCGTGGCGCGCGCCGCCATGCGGTGAGCGGCGTCGCCCCCCTCGAGGCCGGGGCGCTCTCGCCGACGGGGCGGATCGCCGTCGGCCTCACCGAGGTGCTGCGCGGCGCGGGTGTCGTGGTGCCGACCGGGGCGCTCGTCGAGTTCGCTAGCGCCCTCGAGCTGCTCGGCCTCGCCGACCTCACCGCCGTCTACCACGCGGGTCGGGCGACGCTGCTCACCTCGCCCGAGCAGCTCGCCCTCTACGACCGCTGCTTCTCCGCCTTCTTCACGACGACCACGCCGCCTTCGCCGGTCCATCCTCAGCAGCCCCTCCCCGAGCAGCGCCTCGCCGAGGCGGCCGCCGGCGAGCCGGCGGAGAACGAGGCGGCGGGGGAGGAGCGGAGGGGGAGCGCCCGCTACTCGCCGCGCGAGGTCCTCTCCCGGCGGGACTTCGCGACGTTGAGCGAGGAGGAACGCGCCGAGGCGTCGCGCCTCCTCGCCGAGCTGCGCCTGCGGCCGAACGATCGGAAGAGCCGCCGCCGCCGCACGGCGCGCCACCCGACCCGCCATCCCGACCTGCGGGCGGTGGTGCGCCGCAGCACGCGGCGTGGCGGGGAGCTGCGCATCGACCGCTACCTCGAGGCCGTGCCGCGCCCGCGCCGCCTCGTGCTGCTGCTCGACGTGAGCGGCTCGATGGAGGGCTACACCCGTGAGCTCCTGCGCTTCGCGCAGGTGGCGGTGCGCAGCCGCCCGGCGGTCGAGGTCTTCACCCTCGGGACGCGCCTCACGCGCCTCACCCGCGCCCTCGCCGCCGCCGACGCCGACCTCGCCCTCGGCGCGGCGGTCGCGGCGATCGCCGACCTCGCGGGGGGGACCCGCCTCGGGGAGGTCCTCGGCACCTTCAACCGCGACTTCGGCGTGCGCGGCCTCGCGCGCGGCGCCGACGTCGTGATCTGCTCGGACGGGATCGACCGCGGTGACCCCGCCCGCCTCGGGGAGGAGCTCGCCCGCCTGCGACGGGTCGCCCACCGGGTGATCTGGGTGAACCCGCTGAAGGCCTCGCCCGGGTACGCGCCGCTCGCGCGCGGCATGGCCGCCGCGCTGCCGCACATCGACGAGTTCCTCGAGGGCCATTCGGTGAACGCCTTCGCGGCGCTCGCCGCAGCGCTCGCGGCACGCCGCGCGGCGCCCCCTCCCGTGCCGGCCGGCAGCTAAACGGAGCGGAGGCTCCGCTCCGCTTGCTATCCTCGCGGCGTCAACAGTGGCCGTCCGACGAGGAGACCCCGTGAACGCCCCCGCCCGCCGTCCGAGCTACCGCGTCACCTTCGCGGTGGTGCTCGTCTCGGTCTCGACGTACTCGCTCTTGCAGTCGCTCGTCATCCCGGTGCTGCCGATCATCCAGCACGGCCTGCATACCTCGCAGGCCACGGTGACCTGGGTGCTCACCGTCTACCTGCTCTCCGCCTCGGTGGCGACGCCGATCCTCGGGCGGGTCGGCGACGCGATCGGCAAGAAGCCGATGTTCGTGCTCTCCCTCGCCGCCCTCGGGGTGGGCTCGCTGCTCGCCGCCCTCGCCTCGTCGATCGGGGTGATGATCGTCGCCCGCGCCGTGCAGGGCGTCGGCGGCGCGGTCCTCCCGCTCGCCTTCGGGATCATCCGCGAGGAGTTCCCCCGCGAGCGGGTCACCGTCGCGATCAGCATCACCGCCGCGCTGCTCGCGGTCGGCGGTGGCGCGGGCATCGTGCTCGCCGGGCCGGTGGTGGACGCGCTCGACTACCACTGGCTGTTCTGGATGCCGGCGATCGCGATCGGGCTGGCGACGATCGCCGCCTTCCTCGTCCTCCCCGACTCCGAGCAGCGCAACCCCGGACCGATCAGCGTGCTCGCCGCCGGGCTGCTCTCGGGCTGGCTCGTGACGCTCATCCTCGCGGTCTCCGAGGGGCAGGCCTGGGGGTGGAGCTCACCGGCGATCCTGCTGCTGGCGGTGGGCACCGTCGTCCTCGCGATCGCCTGGGCGCGCGTCGAGCGGCGGGCGGCGACACCGCTCATCGACCTCACGATGATGCGCCTCCCGGCGGTGTGGAGCACGAACCTCGTGGCCCTGCTCTTCGGGGCAGGCCTCTACGCGGCGATCGGCTTCCTCCCCGAGTTCCTGCAGACGCCGACCTCAAGCGGCTACGGCTTCGGCGCGAGCGTGACCGCCTCGGGGCTCTTCCTGCTGCCGATGACGGTGACGATGTTCTTCGCCGGGATCGCCTCCGGCCGCCTCTCGGTGCGCATCGGCGCGAAGCCCGTGCTGCTCGCCGGCTCGGCGGTGAGCATCGTCCCCTTCGCCCTCCTCACCTTCGCCCCGACGCACCGTGTCCTCGTCTACACCGCGACGGCCGTCCTCGGCATCGGCTTCGGCCTCGCCTTCTCCGCGATGTCGAGCATCGTCGTCGAGTCGGTACCCGCCGGGCAGGTCGGCGTGGCGAGCGGGATGAACACGAACATCCGCACGATCGGCGGCTCGATCGGCGCGGCCGCGATGGCGAGCATCGTGACCTCAGGCGTCGCCCCCGGTACCGTGCCGCGACTCTCGGGGTATACGCACGGCTTCGCCTTCCTCATGAGCGCGGCGGTTGTGGCCGCCGCGGCGGCGCTGCTCGTCCCGAGCCGGCGCGCCCTCGCCGCCGCGGCCGGGGCGCCCGAGGCCGGGGGCGAGGCGCCGCTCGTCGCCGGCAACGACCTCGCGGTGGCGGAGTAGCGGTGCGCACGAGCAACGCCGGCGAGGTCGGCGCCGCTCCGCTACGGCGGCGGGACGCGGAGGAGAACCACCGCCGGCTCCTCGACGCCGCCGCCGTGGTCTTCGCCCGTGACGGCCTCGACGGCTCGGTCGAGGAGGTCGCGCGCACCGCGAAGCTCGGGATGGGCACCCTCTACCGCCACTTCCCGACCAAGGCGGCGCTCGTCGAGGCGCTCGCCAACGACCTCTACGGCGAGCTGCTCGCCGCCGGGCGGGCCGCGCTCGACGAGAACGACGGGAGCGGCCTCGAGCGCCTGCTGCGCGCGATCGGCGCCGCGCTGGCCGCGAAGCGGGGGTGCATGGCGAGGCTGTGGGTCGGCGCGGTCCCCGAGGCCTTCGTCGCGCAGCTCGACGAGATCTGGGGCGAGCTGCTGGCGCGTGCCAAGGCCGCGGGCGTGGTGCGCGAGGAGTGCACCCTCACCGACCTGAGCGTCGTCTGCTGGGCGCTGCGGGGGGTGATCGAGACCGGTGGCGAGATCGCCCCCGCGGTCTGGCAGCGCCACCTCGACTTCGTCCTTGCCGGGCTGCGCCCCGGTGCGGCGCCCCTCAGCCACCCCGCGCTCCCCGCCAAACGGCGCCTCGAGATCCTCGCCAGCCACCCCGCGCGCGCGAGGTAGCGAGCGCCTACGCGGCCTGCGAACCGCCGAGGGCGTAGCGCGGCGGGGAGGCGGCTTCCTTCGGCCGCCGGAAGAGCCGTGCCGCGAGCACCCCGCCGGCGAGGCCGAAGAGGTGCGCCTGCCAGGAGATGCCGGGGCTGCCCGGCAGGGCGGCGGGGAGGACCGACCAGTAGAGGGCGCCGACGACGAGGCCGACGAGCAGGTCGGTGAGGCGGCGATCGAAGATGCCGCGGGCGACGAGGAAGCCGAAGTAGCCGAAGATCACGCCGCTCGCCCCGACGGTGCGGCTCCCCGAGGCGGCGGTGAGCCAGACGCCGAGGCCGCTCACCGCCACGATCACCGCCGTGATCGAGACGAAGCGGGCGAGTCCGGCAAGGGCGACAAAGAAGCCGGTGACAAGGAGCGGGAGGCTGTTGTCGAGCAGGTGCGTCCAGCTGGCGTGGATGAAGGGCGCCGTCACGACGTCCTCGAGCTTTCCGACGTTGCGCGGGACGATGCCGAAGCGGAGCAGCGGGTAGTGGCTCACGCTGTCGACGAGCTGCACCGCCCACAGGACCCCGAGGAACGCGGCCATCACCATGGCGGCGCCCGCGGCCCTTGCGGGGACGTCGTTCGGCTGGCGGGGGAGAGGTTGCTCGGGTTGCTCGGCCATGGTGACCTCCGCGCGAGGGACGACGACCACGCTACGACCTGCTGGCGTGCCGAGGTCGTCACACGCCGCGTGCGCGGGGGCGACGCCGGAGGGATCCGCCTCTCACCCGGCGGTGACCGCGCTCGGCGCGTTCATCTCTTCGCGGCACGTGACCAGGCTGGCGAACGCGGGGTCGCCGGGGTCGCCGGGGTCGGGGCCGTTTCGCAGCATCACCGTGCCGTGCGGGAAGGTGACCCGCTACGTGGCGGGGACGACGTGATGCTCGGCGCACAGGTAGCTCGGTGGATACGGACCGTCCCGGTGCTCGGCGGAGAGCTGGAGCTCGCCGATGACCTCCCCGGCCGCCGGCGCCCCGGTGGCGGGGAGGCGAGCGGCCTCAGGGGAGAGGACCAGCGCTCGCGCGACGCGATAGCCGAGGCTGTCGGTGACGGGTCTGTCCGCCGCGTTGACGCCTTTGACCTCGATCGGACCCTGGAGCAGGCACGAGGTCGACGAGGTGTCACGGATGACGATCGTGGCGGAGTCGCTTCCTGCACCCGCGCCGTCCCCGCGGTAGTCGAGCGCCAGCTGGCTCGTGTGACACGTCGGCGCGCGGCGCGTCGACATCACGACGTCGATCTCTGCGCCGATCGCACCCGCACCGGGCGGCGGGTACTGCAGCAGCACCACACCGGAGGCACCTCGGTGTCGATCTCCTCCTCACCGAAGTTGACCGAGAACCCGGCGTGCTCGGCGTTGCGTTCGGCGGCGCCGACAGGCTGGGCGTAGAGGTCGGGTGCCCGTCGGCCCGGCAGGGCATAGCTGCCGGCGGTGGCCGTGAGGTAGGCGGCGAGGGCCTTGTCGAGCAGCCGTGCATGACCCGCGAGGAGCACGAGCGCCTCGGGGCAACCCGCGGAGACCGCCACGACGCCCGCCGAAGCGTTCGGGTAGGCGAACTCCATCAGCACATCGACGTCGTGGTTGGTGCACGAACGGGGCGGGTTGCGCACCGTCGGGGAGGTGACGATGAGGTCGGCGAGGGCGCTCGCCGGCCAGCCGCCAAGGAGGACACCGCCGCTGGGCCGCCTCCTCGAGGGGTGCCCATCGCTGTAAAGGCAGAGGCGCACGGCGTCGGGGTCCGCGGCCAACGAGCCCGAGGACCTGAGGCTCGGCGCTGTACCTGGGCACGCGAACTTCGTGGCTGTCGACGACGCGTGCTCGGGGCCGGCGTGAGGCCCGGCAGCGGCCAAAGGCACAGCGACGGAAGCAAGCGGCGATCCCGACACCGGCGACGGTGAAACTGAGCAGCGAGGGTGTTGCGCGGCGCCGCCTCCGTCGGATCCGGGTCACGTAGGCAGCTTGCCGAGCTCGTTGGTTGGGCCCCTGTCGGCGAATCATGCCTGCGGGCCGGTTCCTGGCGTCGACTGCATACACTGCGTATTCAGCGCTGGTGGGCAAATCCGGGGGCGACGGTGGCAGCTGCAGGTCCTGCAAAGGGCGACGATTCCCGCGAGATCGACGAGATGATCGAGGAGCTCGGCGACTGGCGCGGCCCGAAGCTGGCGCAGCTTCGTTCGCTGATTAAAGAAGCGGTCCCCGGGGTCAACGAAGAGCTGAAGTGGCGGAAGCCGTCGAACGCCCACGGTGTCCCGACCTGGTCGTACAAAGGTCCGATCTGTACCGGCGAGACCTACAAGAAGGTGGTGAAGCTCACCTTTTTCAAGGGTGCTGCCCTCGCCGATGCGAAGGGCCTGTTCAACTCGAGTCTCGAGGGCAACACGCGGCGCGCCATCGACTTCGGCGAGTCCGACGAGCTCGACGCGAGCGCGTTGAAGGCGCTCTTCCGGGCGGCCGCCGACCTGAACGTCGGGTAGCGGCCGGAGCCGCAGCACGGAGCCCAGCGCCGAGCTCGTGAGTGTGACCGGCCCCACCCCGTTCAGCGCCGTTGTGCCGGCCGCGGGGTGCCTGCGCCGCCTTCGGCCGGACGGCGCAGCGCCGCGACATCAGGCGAGTCCCTCGTCGCCGCCCTCTCTCGACAGGAGGCTCGGCTCGGATTGCTCCATCACCCGCTCGACGAGCTCCCGAACGACGTCGGGGGCAAGGTCGGCGAGCGCGGCTTCGAGGTCGTCGCGCGTCGCGTGCGGGTCGAGGACAAAGGAGCGCGACGAATCTGCCACTCCATCGGGAAGGTGGCTGAGCATCCACTCGAGCCGGCCCTCTTCGACGGGGATCCCCGCCGTGAGCAGCCACGGTCCGGCGTGGAACTCGTAGGTCGGGCCGAGCCAGTAGCTGTCAACGGGCGGGTTGCTCATTCCGGGGTGCTACCCAGGAAGGGCCCGTCCCCTAACAGCGCCGCGCCCCGGCACACCGCGCGGCGCGCCGGTGTCGCGGCGTCACCGTGTGCGGGGCGGCTGGTTGCTCTCACCCTCGAGAAGGGCCCGCCGCGCGGCGCTATCGCGCGTTGTCCGCCTCGGCGGCGCGCGTCACCTGCACGACGACGTCACCACAAGTAACACGGTCTCCGGGCCAGAGCGTGCGCCCGCGCCGCGACTCGACGTCGCCGTTCACGAGGATCTTCCCGGAGCCGAGGAGGGGCTTTGCGTCCGATCCCGACGCGATCAGATTGGCCAGCTTGAGCAGTTGACCGAGGCGGATCGACTGGTCCCGGATCGGCACTTCCTGGAAGCTCTCGGCACTTGAGTCGGTCATTGCAGCGGTGCCTCGCTTGTCTCCGAGCCGACGCCTACCCCGATATTACGGCGCAGACCGGACGCGCCTCGGCCGATGGCGGCGGGCGGGGCAGCCGCGCAATTGTTAGGGAATTGATAGAAGATCCGACCTATTGGGTAATTGGCCTGCGTAGCGGAACACTTTGAAGGAGATCGCGGGTCCCAATGATCGACGAACAGTCCCGCCTCGCCACGCCCGAGCTCGCACAGCGGATCGCCGATCGTTATACCCTGCGCGGCTGGCTCGCGAGCGGAGAATGCACCGACGTCTACCTGGCCGACGACGCCGAGCGCACGGGCGAAGTCGCGGTGAAGGTCCTCCGCACCTCGGCCGGTCCGATGTCGGTCGAATGCTTCCGGCGCGAGGCCGAGATCTCCTCGAGCCTCACGCACCCGAACATCGTCACCGCGTTCGACAGCGGAACAGACTCGGGACACGACTACCTCGCCATGGAGTACGTCGCTGGCGGGACCCTCTCCTCGCTGATCGGCAGCACGTGGGCGGCTTCGCACCTCGACCCCGATGAGGTGGCACGAATCGGCGGCGACATCGCGCGCGCGCTCGATTACCTGCACGGCCGTGGCTACATCCATCAGGGCCTGAACCCGTCGAACGTGCTGGTCGACCCCGAAGGGCGCCCGAAGCTGATCGACTTCGGAGCCGCAGCGTCCGCTGCGGGCGACGAACCGGTGGCGAGTCCCTCGGCGCCGAACGCCTCCTATCTCGCTCCGGAGCTGACAATGGGGCAACGGGCGAGCGTACGAAGCGATCAGTACGCGCTGGGCGTGATCCTCTACGAGATGGCGACCGGCCGGCCGCCCTTTGTCGGCGGGTCACCGGCGCTGATCGCGCACAAGCACGTGCAAGAGGCCGTGATCCCGCCGACATGGATGAACGGTGCGATCCCGAGCTCGTTGGAGGGAATCATCCTGCGAGCACTCTCCAAAGATCCCGCGCGGCGGTACGGCTCGGCCGGCGAGATGGCTGCCGACCTCGACCGCTTCCGGAACGAAGTCGCTGGCTCAGCAGACGAGCGCGCCTCGGGCGCCTCGGTGGCCTCCGCAGGCGCCTCGGCCCTCCTCGGGGGCGGCGATCGCACCCCTCGCCCAGCCGCTGTCACGGCGCCGGCCAACCGGTCGCTCCTCCTGAACACCGGTGGCGCGCCCGACCTGGCACCGAAGTCCCGCTCGACCAGCTCGGTGAGCGGAACGCTCTATCCACCTCGGCAACGGCGGCGACCGAGCGCGGCGCTCAGCATCGGCATGTCGCTCCTCGTCGGGTTGATCGGCGTGTACGTGGGGCGGTCGCTCGGCGCTGCAAGCGTGAGCAAGCACGCGACCGTCCCGAAGGTGACCGGACTCAGCGCGACCGACGCGACCGGCCAGCTCCGGTTACTCGGCCTCAAAGTCGCGACGCGGGCGCGTCCCGCGGCGGCCAACGAAGTAGGCGACGTCCTCTCGCAGTCGCCCGCCGGGGACAAAGGGGTCGCTCGGGGCACGACCGTGACGATCACCGTCGGGATTGCCCAGACGATCGCGGTGCCGGACGTCGAGAACCTCACGGTTGACGTGGCACGCCGCGATCTGGTGGCGAAGGGCCTCCGGGTTGCCGTGAAGAACGTCGCGGCCTCGTCGCCAAGTCAGCCCAACGGCCTTGTCCTCCGCCAGACGCCGTCGCCGAAGTTCCTGGCGCAAGCAGGTAGCGCGATCACCCTCAGCGTCGTCCTCGTCAACAAGGTCGGCGTTCCGAGCACCTCCGGGTTGAACCTCTCTGAGGCCGCAGTCCTGCTCCAGCAGAGCGGGCTGAAGGTGGCCCCGAAGTTTGCCAACCTGAACTCGAGCACCGTCCCCTCGGGCTCCATCGTCCGCTCCCTGCCGGCCTCGGGAAGCAAGGTGGCGAAGGGATCGGCGGTCCAGCTCTTCATCTCCGAGGGCCCGGCAGTGACGCCGGGGACCGTGGTCACCACACCGGTCATCGTCGTGCCGTCGGTCGTCGGAGCGAAGGTGCAGCGGGCGGCGAGCGAGGTGAAGGCCGCGGGGCTCAGCTATCGCGTCCTCCAGGAGGCCACGGGCAACCCCGCGCTGAACGGGATCGTCGCCAAGACGTCGCCCCGGAGCGGTCGATCCGTAGCGGCTGGCGGCGTGGTCGTGATGTCGGTGTGGATCTACTCGTCGGTGAATGCCGTGGCCGCGCCGACGACGCAGAACGTACCCGCCAACAACCCCTGACCCAGCGGTCCGGGACGGACCTCTCCCACCCGCGCGCAACGACCCGGCCGCCACCTGTGGAGCATCGCCGCCGGCGCCTTGCTGACTCGCTGACGAAGCGGCGGTGGATCGCCGCCTTCGGGGCGTAGGCCCGGACGGCCTGCCGGCCCCCGCGCCGCGCCAGCACTCTGGCGGGTGGCGCGTGCAGGGCCGCACCCTTTTGCGCCCGGTCGGCGCCCGAGCTCAGTAGCCGGGGGGAGTGCCGCGCGAGCCGCCGGGCGCTCCGTGGCGCGTCCAGTGCCGGAAGCGCGAGCGGCGGAGGAAGGCGAACGCGACGAGCAGGACGATGACGAAGCCGAAGTGCGGGTGCCAGATCGTCGCGTTCCAGGCCACGGCGCTCCAGAGCCAGGAGCCCCCCACGAGCACGAAGAGCGCGAGCGCGGCGAAGGGCAGCAGGCCCCGGGAGCGCTCGCGTCGGCGCGGCGCGTTCTCGGGAGTCGTGGGCACGAGCGGGGGAAGATCGACGAGCAGGCCGTCGAGGTCACCGTGGGTCTTCGCGCCCATCGCGCGACCCATGCGCTCGTCGAATTCGGCCCGGTCGAGGCGGCCGTCGGCGAAATGACGGGAGAGGAGGTCGGCGATCTCCCGACGCTCCTGGTCCGAGACGCGCATCTCCGAAGGGGGAACGCCTCCGGCCGGCCGGCGCCGGGGGGCCCCGTGGGGCCAGGGGGGGACGGAGTAGCCACGCATCGGGCTCACGCTCCTTTGTCGGTCGATCTCGGGTTGTTGCTCGGAGGCTGCTGCTCCGTCGACATCGATGCCCGTGCCACTCACGCCGTCCGGTGGTGCAGCAGCAGGGAGGCCATCGACTCCTCGGCGCCCTCTTCGGGGATGAACAGCCACGCCGCCGCGTACAGCGGCAGGCCGGCTCCCCCGAGAAGGGTAAAGGCCACGAACGCGAGACGGACGACCGCGACGTCGAGGTCGAAGTACTCCGCTATGCCGCCGGCGACACCGGCGATGATGCGGTCGTGGTAGCTGCGCCGCAGCGGCCGCTCCTCGTTGGACTGGGTCTGATCGCTCATGGAGCGATTGTCCGCCCTACGAACGCGCCGGCGCATCAGGGGTCAGCCCGGAAAGGCCCCGGATTTCCCTCGCCGCCGCTCAGGGATCCCCCGGATGCCGTCCTCGGGGCTCGGGCGCGATCATCAGAGGATCGAGAACACGACCGAGGGACGCGAATGGGGCGCAGCCGGTCGGCAGGCCGCCCCCGCGCCCTGCCCGCGCGGGGCCGAGGGACCACCGTGGTTCGTCGAGCGCGCGCTGCGCGCGCTCGGGTGGCACGACGAGCCGGGCTCGGGCGCCCGTCCCGACGCACCGCACAGCACCTGGCGGGAGAGCGCGCCGGACGCCGCGCAGCGCCGCCCCGCCGGCCCCCCGTGGCTCGCCGGTGGCCATCCTCACCGATGGCGGGGGCCACGGGACAACGGCCCGCTGCGCCGCGCGATGAACGAGCGCGTCCTCGGTGGCGTGGCCGCCGGGCTCGCCCGCCGCGTCGGCGTCGACCGCACCGTCGTGCGCTCGGCCCTTGTGCTGTCGACGCTGCTCGGGGGCGTGGGCATCGCCGCCTACGCGCTGGCCTGGCTCTTCCTGCCGGTCGAGGGCGAGGAGCACGGAGCCGCCTCGCGCGCGATCAGCGATCGCCGCGGCCTCGCCATGGCGTTGGCGCTCGTGCCGCTGCTGGTGCTCACCCTGCTCGTCGCCTCGGTGCTCGGCGCCAGCTGGCTGACGACGATCTCCTGGCCGCTGTTCATCGCCGCCGGGGCGATGGTCCTTCTCTGGCGCAACGTCAGTGACGAGGAGCGTCAGGTGCTGGCGGTCACCCTCGGTCCAGTGGTCGAGCTCATCACCCCCGGCCACCGCTCGTGGCGCAACGTCGTCGTGCGCGCCGCGATCGGACTCGCCGGGGCCGCGGGCGGCGTGGTGCTCCTCACGCACGGCCAGCGGGACCCCGGGCTCGTACGTCCGCTCATGGGCATCGTGCTCTTCGGGGCGAGCATGCTCGTCGTCTTCGGCCCGTGGTGGCTGCGCCTCGCCCGCAACCTCGTCGGGGAGCGCCAGGCCCGAGCCCGCGCCGAGGAGCGCTCGGAGGTGGCGGCGCGCGTGCACGACTCCGTGCTGCAGACCCTCGCCCTCATCCAGCGCCGCGCCGGTGACCCGCATGAGGTCGTGAAGCTCGCCCGCCAGCAGGAGCGGGAGCTGCGCGGCTGGCTCTTCGGCGGCCGCGTCCCCGGGACCCTCGGGGGCGACGGAGGGCTCCTGTCGGTCGCGATCGAGGCGCTCCAGCGTGACGTGGAGGAGCTCCACGGCGTCCCCGTCGAGGCGGTGGTCGTCGGCGACGCTCCCCTCGATGACGACCTGGGCGCCCTCCTCGAGGCGGGGCGGGAGGCCGTGGTGAACGCCGCGAAGTGGTCGGGCGCCCCGGTCGTCTCGGTGTTCGTGGAAGTGGACGAGGCCGAGGTCGCGATGTACGTGCGCGACCGGGGGCGGGGCTTTGTCGAAGCCGCGGTCGCGCCCGACCGACGGGGCCTCGCGGAGTCGGTGCGCGCTCGGATGGCCCGCCGAGGCGGTGGGGCGGAGATCCGCACCGCGCCGGGCGAGGGGACCGAGGTCACGCTGCGGATGCCGCGGCGGTGAGCACCCGCCCCCGCGTCTTTTTGGTCGACGACCACGCCCTCTTCCGAGCGGGGGTGCGCAACGAGCTCGGCGAGGCCGTCGAGATCGTCGGCGAGGCCGACGACGTCGCGCCGGCGGTCGAGCTGATCCTCGAGCGGCGCCCCGAGGTGGTGCTCGTCGACGTCCACCTACCCGGCGGTAGCGGCGCCGCGATCGTCGCCGCGGTGCGCGCCGAGGCCGAGGAGGTCCGCTTCCTAGCGCTCTCGGTCTCGGACGCCCCCGAGGACGTCATCGCCGTCATCCGTGCCGGCGCTCGGGGCTACGTCACCAAGACCATCGGCGGCGCCGAGCTCGTCGACGCGGTGCGACGGGTGGCCGGCGGCGACGCGGTCTTCTCGCCCCGCCTCGCGGGCTTCGTCCTCGACGCCTTCGCCGGCCAGCCCCTCGCCGAGCAGCCGAGCCTCGATCCCGAGCTCGACCAGCTCTCGCCCCGCGAGCGCGAGGTGCTGCGGCTGATCGCGCGTGGTTACTCCTACAAGGAGTTGGCCGCCGAGCTGTCGATCTCTGTGCGCACCGTCGAGAGCCACGTCTCCTCGGTGCTGCGCAAGCTGCAGCTCTCAAGTCGCCACCAGCTCACGCGCTGGGCAATCGAGCGCCGCCTCGTGTGAGCGGCTGCAGCGGCGCGCTCAGGCCCTGCGGTAGGCGCGCACGGAGAGCGGGATGAAGACGGCGGCGATGCCGGCGAGCCAGGCGACGCTCTGCCACGCGTGCAGCTCGAGCGGCCCGCCGAGGGCGAGCGACCGCATCTCGCTGATGATGATCGTCACGGGCTGGTTCTTGGCGAACGCCTGGAGCCATCCCGGCATGGAAGTGATCGGCACGAACGCCGAGCTCACGAAGGTGAGCGGGAACAACCAGACGAGCCCGAAGGAGCCGACGGACTCTTCATCTTTCAGCGCGAGCCCGACGTAGGCGCTGATCGTGCAGATGACCGCACCGAGGGCGATGCCGAGCACGAGCATCAGCACCGCGGGGCCGGCGCCGTTCTGAAAGCGGAACCCCACCGCATAGCCGACGCCGAGGATCACGAGCACGGTGACCGCCAGCCGGAGCGTGTCACCGACGAGTCGCCCGAGCAGGACCGCGGAGCGCGCCATCGGCATCGCTCGGAAACGGTCGATCACCCCCCGTTGCAGCTGACGCGCGAGCGCGATCGCGGTGCCGAAGGAGGCGAAGGCTGCGGACTGGGCGATGATGCCGGGCATCAGGAAGTTCACGTAGCCGCCGGGGACCCGGACGGGGATCGCGCCGCCGAACACGTACCGGAAGAGCAGCACGAACATCACCGGCTGGATGATCGTGAAGAAGATGAAGGCCGGGTTCCGCATCCAGACGAGGAGCTCGCGCCGCGTGAGCGTCGCCGCGTCCGCGAATCCGAGGCGAAGGCGCTCGGCCAACGGCGGCGGCGGCACGCGCAGCGCTTCGAGGGAGGTGGTCGCCATGGTCGTCATCGGGGAACCTCCGCTCAGCCGCGCCGGCGAGAGGGGCGGCCCGCTGCCGCCTCGATCGCCGCCTCGGCGGTGTCGTGGCCGGTGAGCGAGAGGAAGACGTCGTCGAGGGATGGCCTGCGGATGGCCAGCCCCTCGGTCTGGACTCCGATCGCATCGAGGCGGCGCACCGTCTCGACGAGGGCGTGCGACCCGTCGAGGCCGACGGCCAAGTTGATGCGGCCTGACTCGGTGTCGACGATCGGTTCCGCATCCGAGAGCGATCGGAGTGCCTCTGTCGCTTCGCCGACCCGGGCGGCATCGACGACGGTCAGCTCGAGGATGTCGCCGCCGACGCGGTTCTTCAGCTCGCTCGCGGTGCCGGCGGCGATGACGCGCCCGTGATCGATGACGACGATCTCGTCGGCGAGCTCGTCCGCCTCTTCGAGGTTCTGCGTGGTGAGCAGCAGCGTCGCGCCGCCGGCCACGAGCTCCCGGATGACGGCCCACATCTCGAGGCGGCTACGCGGATCGAGCCCCGTCGTCGGCTCGTCGAGGAACAGCACCCGCGGGCGGGAGACGAGGCTCATCGCGAGGTCGAGGCGACGCTGCATGCCTCCGGAGTAACCCTTGGTCGGCCGGTCCGCCGCCTCGAGGAGGTCGAAGCGCTCGAGTGCTTCCGCGGTTCGCTCGCGGCGCAGCGCAGGTTCGAGGTGGTAGAGGCGGCCCATGATCTCGAGGTTCTCCCGGCCGGTCAGCTCCTCCTGGATCGCCGTCGCCTGTCCGGCGAGACCGATCAGCTCACGTACCGCCGCGGGGGAGCGGACGACGTCGCGCCCCTCGACGAGGGCGCGACCCCGGTCGGGCTGGAGCAGGGTCGTCAGGATCTTGACGGCCGTCGTCTTTCCCGCACCGTTCGGTCCGAGGAGGCCGAGGACCTTGCCACGCTCGACGACGAGGTCGATGCCGTTGAGCGCCTGCACCTCACCGAAGCTCTTGTGGACGTCTTCGACGTAGATCGCCGGCCCACCCCAGTCTGGGCGGTCGCTCAGGCCCACGAGATCACCTCCTGCGGTCGACCGGCGCACATCGCGCGACCGGACCGCGAACATAACCGAGCCACACCGAGCCGCGGCTGGGGATTTTCGGCCGGTGCTGCGCATCTCTCACGAGAGGCCAGTGACGCGCTCTCGGGTCGGTGCTTCGGCGTTCCTCAGAGCGCTTCGGCCACCGCCGGGCGCTCGGCGCGCGCGCGAGGGGCGAGGTCGTCCGAGCCTCGGCGCAGCGCCCACCACCTGAGGGCCGAGCGGCGCCGGGAGGTCCCGGTGAAGAGCACGCTGCGGCCGAAGCCGATTGCCTCGCGCAGCGTCACGCTCGGGAGGTAGGCCCGCCCGACGGCGTAGGCGATCCGTGGGAGGTCCATCCCGTCGCGGTAGGCCAGGAACAGCGACTCGTAGTCCGGGCGGAACTTGTCCTTGAACGCGAGCAGGGATTCGAAGCGGAAGGCCCGGTTGACGAGCGATCCGGCGCCGTCGAGCACCCGCTCGACGGCGGATGGCGATCTGCCGGCGGTGTCGGGGGGGAGCGGGACCCCGGAGAGGCTCATCATCTCGGATCCCTCCTGCCGGAACGACAGGGCGGAGGAGGCGATGAGGAAGTCCATCACCCCCTTCAGGCCGTCAGGCGACCGCCGCATGAAGTCGAGCGTCCAGCCGACGACCTCGCCGGCGCGAAAGACGGGGATCCAGCTCACGACGCCGTGCACGACGCCTTCCGGGTCGACGGCCACGAGACAGCGCGTCTGGCTGTCGAGGAGCTCCGGGACGCCACCGATCGTGAACGACAGCTCCGGCGCGCCGCGCGAGGCGCGCAGCTGGCGACCCATCGCCGCGATCTGCTGGACGAGGGAAGGAGACGCGTCGTGGAAGTCGATCCATCTCGCCTCGATGCCCTTCCGGCCGGCCCGGTGCATCGCCGTGCGGACGTCCTGCAGCCGACGCCCCGAGAGGTCGAACGGCGCGAGCGGGATCACCGCGTCGTTCGCGACCTTGAGCGCGTGCCACTGCTGGGCCTCGATGGCCGGCAGGAAGTCCTCCGAGACGCAGAACAGGCAGGGCGTCCAGCCGTTGCGAGCGCAGAACTCGCTGAACTCGCGCACCGCTGACGCCTTGCGCGCCGGGTCACCGAGGGGCTCACCGGTCGTGATCGCGACCGAGGAGATCACGCGGTACGCGAACGCGCTCCGCCGGTCCGAGGAAAGCCAGTGGTCGTGGCCCTCCCAAGTCGACATGTAGGCGAGGTTCGAGCCGCCGTATTCACGCAGCATCCGTCGGATCTCCGTCGGCTCGGCGTGGTGCTCGAGGGCGCCGCCGCGCCGGAACATCACCAGCAGCGCGGCGAGCACCACGATCCAGAACACCGCCCCGGTCCAGTCCGAGAGCTCGCCGGCCACGCCGCTCACTGGGTGGAACCGCGGCTTGATGAGTCCGAGGTACTCGGGCGGCAGGAACCTCGACGGGAGGTTTCTCAGCAGGTCACCGAAGCCGAACGCGCGGTCGAACTGCGCCCGCGCCAGGTAGCCACCGATGAGGTAGATGGTGGAAGTCCCGACGAGGACGCCGGCGCTCAGCCGCAGCAGCCGACGGTAGGCACCGGCGCGCGAACGGACGGTGAAGTGGTCCCGCATCACGTAGATGAGCAGCGCGACCCCCGCTGGGATGAGGTCGGCGGACACGTCGCGGGCGAACTTGCTCAGCTGCAGTCCGCTCCCGCCGCCCGACCACGACGCGCCGAGCGCGCCGTGCAGGATCGCGGCGACCCCGACGGCCGCGAGGACGATGTGGAAGCCGAGCGCGCCGACGTACGCAGAGCGGTAACCGCGTCGCAGGCCCTCCGCGAGCACGCAGGCGATCAACACCGGGAGGATCATGCGGATCTCCGCGCCGAAGCTGCGCGAGATCACGTAGCCGACGACGGTGTGGCACGAGGCGGGCGCGGCGGGCTGAGGGCAAAGGTGCCGGACCACGGCGCGGGTCGGCGAGGGAGCCATCAAGAGGCCCTTCAACCGGGCGGCGGGGCCGTTCGCGACGCGGTTGAGCAGCAAGACCAACGGCCCCGCAGCGAGGGCGACGACGACGAGCGCGACGAGCAGTCGGCGCTCTTGCGGCTCGATCGTCGCCCGCGCAACCCGCCACCTTCGCCCCGCGGCCGGCGTCGTGAGCAGCAGCGGGCCGCAGAGGAGCCCGATCAGGGCAGCGGCGAGGCGGGACACGTCCTGCAGCTGGCCCGAGTACAACACCAGGGTCGCGAGGCCCACGATCGAGAGGACGCGGATCCGCCGCCGCCACAACGGTGTGAGCGTGTGCGTGAGGGCGAGGAGGACGCCGAACGCGCCGGTCGAGGGGCCGACCGCGCTCGCGGTGCGCAGCCCGGAGGGCCCATCGGCGCTGAGCGCCCCGCTGATCGCGGCGATCCCGGCGACGACCGCTGTCGTGCCGAGGAGACTGCAGAGAAAGATGTTCGCCGTGCGCCTGCTGCCGAGGATCCTCTCGGCCGGTGCACAGAGCACGAGGAACAACAGCGTGGTCACCAGGTAGCCGGCCAGGTCGGCGCACCAGATGCGGGAGGCGAGCGGGTACCACGTCCCGTGAAGGCTGAAGGCCGGCAACCCGAGGTTCGCCCTGGAGAGCAACGCCACCGTCGGGCCGTGCACGATGGTGTTGCCCGCGAGGCCCATGACCCACAATCCGATGACCGCGGCCAACGCGAAGGGCGCCGCCTTCGCGAACGAGGTCAGCCCGCCGAGCGCCCGCGTCATCGCCCGAGGATCCCGTCGCGCCGGGCGAGCCAGTTCATCGAGTCCGTGAGCAGTCCGGCGAACACCGGGCCGGCGTGACCACCGGGAAACACGATGACCTGCACGTGCATGCCCGCGCGCCGGCACAGCGCCGCGGTCTCCTCGATCTCGTCGAGGTAGTACTGGTCGGTGCTCCCCGATCCGAGCATCGCCCACGTGTCCGGGCGCCTGTGGTGCACGAGGACCTGGGCCGGGTTGACCTCCGAGAACTTGCGGGTGTCCCCGGCGAACGCGGCGTCGATCGTCTCCTGCAGTGTGCCGCGCAGTTGCTCGTAGACGCCGGAGAAGTCGAGAAAAGTCGGAAAGAGCTGAGGGTGGAAGACCGCCAGCTGCCAGGCGCAGGTTCCCCCGAACGATCCGCCGCCGACCGCCCACGTGGCGGTGTCCTGGTCGACGTGCAGGTGGCGGCGCACCCAGTTCGGAACGTCGACGGCGAGGTAGGTGTCGGACTGCCCGAGGCGTGAGTTGATGCAGAGGGGGTTCGCCCAGAACGATCCGAGCGCGTCGGGCATCACCACGACCGGAGCGAGCCCGCCGTGGAGATCGGCGAAACGGTCCATGACGCCCGTCAGATCGTTGCCGTTCAGCCAGTCCCGAGAGGAGCCCGGCTGGCCACCAAGGAGCTCCAGCACGGGGAGCAGCGGGGGGTTGCTGGTGAGGTAGGCCGGCGGCAGGTAGAGCCATGCCGGCCTCGCCGGGAACTTGGAGACCGTCCCGGGGATGTCGACCTCCACCACCTTCCCGCTCTGCGGAAGGTCTCTCGGTGGCTTCCAGGCAGCGGCGAGCGACACCGCCGAGCCGGTCGGCGGCGTGCTGTCGGAGCTCGCCGGCACCGTTGGCCCCGCGGCCGCACCGCCGAGCCTCAGCGCCGCGGTCGCGCTGATCTGATCGGAAAAGGGCAGGCCGAGGACGTCGCGCATGTTCGGGTAGTACCCGAAAAAGGTGTTGACGTTGTTCAGCGCCATCAGCACCACCAGCACCACCGCGCCGCCCGCGAGCAGGCGCCCACGCCACCTCGACGACGAGACCTTCGCGACGCCGAGTCCGAGGGCCGCCGCTGCCACCCCGGTCCAGGTGAGCACGGTGACCGGCAGTGGGCCGGCGAAGGGGTGCCACACGACCTCGACGAGCAACCAGGTGAGGAGCGCGACCGCGACCGCGCCCACGAGGATGAGCGGCACCGTGCGCGAGTACCAGCGGCGTCGTCGGCGAGCGGCCAGGTACACGAGCGCGCAACCCCCGACGGCCGTGACAGCGATTGGCACGCCCCCATCAAGTAGCGACCAATTGAGAGGGTTGCTCACCCCGCCTCCGGCGCGGTCGCGCCACCGTCGAGGGCCGTGCCGGTCGACGGAGCGCGTCCCGGGCCGACGCAGAAGTGCTGTTCGCGGCGATCCACGGGCCCTGCTTGCATGTGCTGCACTTGTCATAGGTTCGCGCCATACGCGACGAGCGTCCAAACCCCGCCGGGCTCAGGGTATCAGCACACCCACCGCCAGTAGTGCAGGGGCGTTCCGGGTCATGGGAGATTGCGGGGCACAGCGCCGGAGCGGGCGGCAGGAGCCGTGCGACCGGCGGGTTGACTCGACGAGGCGAGGGCGATGGACGAGACCACTCACGAGGCGCACCTCTCCGGCAGTGAACGCATGCCCGTCGTCGGCTTCGGGACATGGCAGATCCGCGGTGACGCCTGCATCCGTGCGGTGGGCGAGGCACTCAGCGTCGGCTATCGCCATCTCGACACCGCGACCGTCTACGAGAACGAGGACGAGGTCGGCTGGGCCCTCGAGGCGAGCGGCCTCGACCGCTCGGCGGTCTTCGTCACCACGAAGGTGCCCCCCTTTGCCGCGGGCAAGGCGCGCTCGGTCCTCGAGCAGAGCCTCGCGAGGCTGCGCACCGACTACGTCGACCTCTGGCTGATCCACTGGCCCGAGGACCTCGCCGGAGGGGTCGCGCTGTGGGAGGAGATGATCGCCCTGCACCGCGAGGGCAGGGCGCGCGCGATCGGCGTGAGCAACTTCGAGGCCGAGGCGATCGACAAGATCGTCGCCGCGACCGGCGTCGTCCCCGCGGTCGACCAGATCCGCTGGAGCCCCTTCCTCTACGACGCGCTCGAGGCGGCGCGCCTCGCCGAGCGCGGCGTCGTCCTCGAGGGCTACAGCCCCCTCAAGGAGAGCTTCCTCTTCAGCTCGACCCTCGCGGAGATGGCCGGCCACCACGGCGTGACCCCCGCCCAGGTCGTGCTGCGCTGGCACGTGCAGCACGGCTTCGTCGTGATCCCGAAGTCGGTCACGCCCTCGCGCATCGCGGAGAACATCGACCTCTTCGGCTTCGCCCTCGACGACGAGGAGATGGGCCGCCTCGACTCCCTCGGCGGCCCGTAGGCGACGGGCGAGGGCTCGGGAGCGCTCCCGAGCGCCGCGCTCGCCGCGGTCGTGGCGGCCAGAGCGCGCCGAGGCGCTCGGTCAGGTGCCCCAGGTGCCGAGCAGCGACGCGACCACCGCCGAGAGCTCCCCGGGGACCGGCGCCACGACGACGGCGTCGTAGGAATGCGGTCCATCGATGAAGCACAGGTCGACGCCGTCGAGCCGGAAGATGTGCCCCGTCGGGACGTTGCTGAAGGAGATCTTGGCGACCCTGCCGTAGGGCTCCCTCACGTACTTGGCCTTGCCGAGCGAGAGGGACTCCCCGCCGAGCCAGTTCGTGAGATAGGCCCTCCCGTCGGCGACCGAGACGGCGCCGTAGGGGTTCTGGATGTAGACCCAGACGTCGAGCGCCGTGTCGGCGGTGACCTCCTCCATGTAGCTCTCGGCTGGCTGGCGGACGAGACGAAGGGGACTGTAGAACGCGATCTGGTAAGAGGGTGCGCGGATAGGGCGGCCCACACTGGCAACCGATCCGTCCGGGCGCGACAAGGGTATTCGGTGCGACGATCTGTTCTCACGTCTCCGCGGGCTGGGTGGTCGCTGCCTTGCTCCGGGGCCATTTCCGACGCTCGGTGGATTACTGCTCAATGAGGCCCGACACTCTCCATACGTAGGCTGATCCGAAGGAGCGCGAACTCCACGACGTCCGGACACGCATTTGGTATGTAGCCGCGCGCCATCAATCTCTATCTCGTCGAAGAATCGACGAGATGCGCTGACGCGAAACCTCGAACCGCTTCGCAACCGAGTTCGCGTTTTCCCCCTCCTGGACTAGGGAGGAGACAAGAGCGCGTCGCAAGCGTGCACTTCCGAGGGTGAGGCGCTTGACGACGCGGTTCAAGAGTACGAGGGCTCGAGGCGGACCTCCTCCACCGATTGACTCCTGAAGCGGTACGCCCGCGACCCGGTCGACGCGCATTCGGCCCAACTCAGAAAGTAGGTCCTCTTGGTCACTTACGTTCTCCTCGACGGCGGTGGAAACATCATCGATTGCATCGACGACAGCATCGCCTTCCACCGGCCGGTCAAGATCGTCCTTGTCCAATAGGTCGCCCGCTCCCGCTAGATCGATTTCGTATTACCTCCTGAGAAGCGAATGTGCAACCTGAGACCGGTTAGCGCACGTTTGCCAATGTCAGTCAACGGGGGGTTGCACTATGAACGAATGTACGATAAGCACGCGCAGCGAAACAATCAGAAGGAGCACACCCAGTGACCGCGGAGCCCTTCTTTGACTGTTACACCGGGTACACCGGGCAAGGACCGCTGCTCTGACGAGCGACCGTCGTCAGAGCATCCTCAGCCGAATCGCCGAGAGCAGTGATTCGTCCCCGGATCGGCTCTGCAATGTCTGCATGGACGTGACCATGACGAGCGGTGTGGGGATCATGCTCAGATCCGGCGAGGTGACGCGTGGATCGCTCGGCACGACCGACGCAGTGAGTTCGTTGATCGAGGAGCTGCAGTTCATGCTGGGCGAAGGACCTTGCATCGACGCCTACAATCTCGAGGTACCGATTGCTGAATCCAATCTCGCTGATATGACCGGTCGGTGGCTCGGCTTCACCCCTCCCGTATTCAAAGCAGGTGTGAGGGCGCTCTTCGCGTTCCCACTTCGGGTGGATGCTGTCCGCATAGGTTCGCTCGATCTCTACCGTGACCACTCCGGGGCGTTGAGTGATGACCAGCATGCCGACGCGCTCATCATGGCGGGTGTCGTCTCCCAGGCCGTGCTCGCGATCCAGGCCGCAGCACCCCCCGGCGAGCTAGCCGCTCAGCTCGAGGCCCTGATGACGCCCCAAAACGTTGTCTACCAGGCAGTCGGAATGGTCTCGGCACAGGTCGGAGTGAGTGTCGATGAATCCCTGATCCGATTGAAGGCCCACGCCTTTGCGAGTGATCGCCTGCTCACCGAACTTGCGAAAGACATGGTTGCTCGGCGCTTACGTTTCAACGCTGCAGGCGAAGCGCAGGATGTCACGTCGTAGGAGTCTGCTGCGACAACCCGTTCCTGCGTAGTCCCGTGCAATTGACATTTCGACATGCTGTGAGTGCCGGAGACATCATCCAGCCCGACGCACCAGGACGGCGCTATCGCCGAGCATTGGACGAGTAGGAATTGCGCACCGATTCGGCAGGATAGGTACTGCCTATCCGCGCACGATCTCAGCTTGTAATTAAACCTTCACGTCCTGCTCAAGGATGAGATTCGTCGCCTTCTCGGCCACCTGGCGCAGCTCGTCGATGAGAGTGCGGAGCTTCCGGTCGTTG